>JAISSA010000109.1 GCA_031273365.1 Synergistaceae bacterium | reverse complement strand
TTCGGTGGTAAGAGCGTCGGAGTCACACCCGGATCCATGCCGAACCCGGAAGTTAAGCCCGACCGCGCCGAGGGTACTGTGTGGGGTACACACGGGAGAGCAGGTCACTGCCGGAAACTGAAAGAAAAGCGAAGCGGAGCAGGGGAATTTTTCCTGTTTCGCTTCGCTTTTTTTGTGTTTTTCAGGGGGTCCAGGGAGCGTTAGCCCCCTGGCAGAACAAAATACCAGCGCGGCAGGATGCCGCGCGAAAGCAAAACCCATGGGGCGCTGCCCCCCGGCAAAAGCCCCGCAGGGGACTTGTCCCCTGACCCCGTTATTTACGGGATTTAAAAAAAAATTTTTGAGGACTGCAAACCGGAAGCTTTTTGTGTTACCCTATACACCGTGTTTTGAGTCGACGATATTCTGTGATTCACCAGCGTTTCGAAGTTTATACAGAATAACGACGGCATCGTTTTATGCGATTCAGATTTCTACGATTCAGAAGGGGGCGCCTTGGAGATATGAAGATTCGGAGTATGGAAGAGCTTTGTGAAGAATTGAAAGGAAAACGCCTTTCCGCGTCTGAGGGAGGCGGAGCAAAAGCTGTCGCCAAACAGAAGGAAAAAGGCAAAGGGACAGCCAGAGAGCGTATTGCCAGACTTCTGGATCCGGGCTCGTTTGTGGAGGTTGACGAATTCGTGACCCACAGGTGCACGAATTTTGGCCTCGATAAGACAAAACCCCTTGGAGACGGTGTCGTGACCGGATGGGGCACGATCGACGGACGCAAGGTTTTTGTTTTCAGTCAGGATTTCACGGTTCTTGGCGGCTCGCTGGGCGAAAAACACGCCGACAAGATCTGCAAGACCATGGATATGGCCCTGGAGATGGGCTGCCCGGTTATCGGCATCAACGACTCGGGTGGAGCCCGGATTCAGGAGGCTGTGGATTCTCTGAACGGCTACGGAAAAATCTTTTTCCGCAACACCATTTCCAGCGGGGTCATTCCGCAGATGTCGGTCATCATGGGCCCGACCGCGGGCGGCGCCGTGTACAGCCCCGCGCTGACCGACTTTGTGTTCATGGTGAACGGGACGGGCATTATGCATATCACCGGCCCCGCGGTCATCAGAGCGGTAACGGGAGAAGACGTCACCAGCGAAGAACTGGGCGGAGCGAAAACCCACAACACGAAGAGCGGCAACGCCCACTTTATCGCGAAGTCGGAGGAGGAGTGCTTCGATCAGATTCGTAAGGTGCTTTCCTATCTGCCCTCGAACAACCTGGACGACGCGCCTCTGAAGGAAACGAAGGACAGCGTGGACCGCATGGACCTGGCTCTGCGCGACATCGTCCCCACCAATCCCAACAAAGGTTACGACGTTAAGAGCGTCCTCGCGCTCGTTTTGGACGACGGAGAGTTCACCGAGGTCCAGCCGGACTGGGCTCAGAATATCATCACGGGCTACGGCAGGGTCGGAGGACGATCCATCGGCATCATCGCCAATCAGGCAAAAATTATGGCGGGTTGCCTCGACATTGACGCGTCGGATAAGGCGAGCCGCTTCATTCGGCACTGTGACGCCTTCAATTTGCCCATCGTCACGTTTGTGGACGTCCCCGGCTATCTCCCGGGCGTTACGCAGGAACACAACGGAATTATCCGCCATGGCGCGAAGCTTCTTTACGCGTACAGCGAGGCCACCGTTCCGCTTGTGACCGTCATTTTGAGGAAGGCCTACGGGGGAGCGTACCTCGCCATGAGCAGCAAAGCTCTCGGAGCGGATCTGGTGCTGGCCTGGCCGCAGTCTGAGATCGCGGTGATGGGCGCGGAGGGCGCGGCCAACATCGTGTTCAAAAAGGAGATCGACGCTTCTTCGGATCCCACGGCTACGCGCCTCGAAAAAATCGACGAGTACCGTGACGCCTTTGCGACGCCTTACGTGGCCGCGGAGCGGGGCCTGGTCGATCGTGTGATTCTTCCCGAAGAGACGAGGAAAGAGCTCTGGCTGGCCCTGTGCGGCATGGAAAGCAAACGCGTGGGGCGTCCGGGCAAAAAACACGGAGTAATTCCGCATTAGCATCGGAGGAGGAAGAGAACCATGGGGAACCTGAGTCAGCTTGAGGGAGTCGGAGGAGCGCTGATCGTGAGTATGATCGCGTTCACGATCGTGTTTATCGTACTTGCGGGCCTGACGGCCGTAATCTACGCGATCAAGTTTTTCTCCGGAGTCGAGGACGGCAGGAGCGATAAAAAAGACCAGGGCACACCTGTGCCCGTGTCCCCCGCGCCCGCGACTGCCGCCCCTGTGTCCGCTGCTGCCGCTCCTTCGGATAAGGGGCGCGTGACGGCGGTGATCACCGCGGCGATACTGGCCGCCACTCAGGGACGGGGGAGAATCCTGAGCATCGCGCCTGCCTCGCTGCGGGCAAACGTCGCCGTCGCCTCGAACTGGAGAACCTCGGGCATTGTGGAGCGCGTCGGAAGCCGCCTCGTGCGCGGCTGGAAACATTAAATGCCTCGGAATTAATTCCTCAGAAACGCAAGAAACGCAAAATACGAAAATAACCGAAAGGGGAAATTTTAAAATGAGCAAATACAGAGTGACCGTGGATGGGACGCCCTATATCGTGGAAGTGGAAGAACTGACGGCTGCAACGCCGACTCCTGTGACAGCGCCCGCACCCGCGGTTATGGCGCCTGCCGCGGCTCCGGCTCCTGTCGTGTCTGCGCCTGCGGCGCCTGCTGCGCCCGCGCCTGTGTCCACCGGGAGCACTACCGTCACGGCCCCGATGCCGGGCAAAATTCTGGACGTGAAGGTTGCGGTCGGCTCGCAGGTCAAAAGCGGCGACCTCGTGCTTCTGCTCGAGGCCATGAAAATGGAAAACGAAATCTTCGCCTCTTCCGGCGGAACCGTTTCGGAGGTGCGCGTACGGGGAGGAGAATCGGTCAACACCGGAGACGTCCTGATCGTTATCTCCTGACCCCGAATCCTGCCCTGACGTATCGCCGACGCGTCGATGGGAAGCGAACAAATTTGGCGATGCCCGATTTGACGAAGCCCGAAGAAGTCAGGATGACTCCCTGGCTCGCACAGTATAAAAAATGGAAGTCGGAATACCCTGACGCGCTTCTGCTGTTTCGCATGGGCGACTTTTACGAGTTCTTTTTCGAAGATGCCCGGGAGGCGGCGGCTATTTTGGACATCGCGCTGACCAGCCGGCAGGAAAATATCCCCATGGCGGGGGTGCCGCATCACGCTCTGAACATGTACCTGGGACGCCTGATCCGAGCCGGGCGTCGCGTGGCGATATGCGACCAGGTCGGCGAATCGAACGGACGGACCCTCGTCGAGCGTCGCGTCGTTCGCGTGATCACGCCCGGCACCTACGTGCCGGAGGAAAGCGAAAACACGGGTCATCTGGCGGCCGTCTCCCCGGCGAGGAACGGCCGCCTCGCGGTGGCTCTTCTTTCCACGGAGACGGGACGTCTCGAGGCGGGCACCCTTTCCTCCGACGAGGCCGTCGCCCTGCTTACGGCCTTCGCCCCCGGCGAGGTGCTTTATCCTTCCAGCGTAAAACCGGAAACTTTTCCTTCCGTCGTGCGTTCCTTTGCCCTTCTGCCCCGATCCGGCGAGCTTTTCAAGATATCGGCGGCTGCAAGTCGCCTGAAGGCGGCGTTGTCGTCCACGCGCCTCGAAGGATGGGGGATCGCGGAGGATGACCCCTGCGTCGGTCCGGCATGGGCGGTGCTGGATTACCTCTCGTCGACGCAGTTTGGCGCGGTTCGGCACGTGTTGCGCATTACGCCCCTGAAAGTTGACGGCTGCATGTACCTGGACGAGGCGACGCAGCATAACCTCGACCTGACGCCGGATTCGACGGCGGGCGCGGACAATTCCCTGTTTTCCTGCCTGAACCGCTGTCGCACGCCGATGGGACGCCGCACGCTGCGCGACTGGATTCTGCGTCCGCTGCTCGACCTCGCCGCCATCGGGAAGCGACAGGATTACATTGGCTGCCTCGTCGCGGATGTCGTTACGCTCTCCAACCTGCAGGACGCGCTGTCCGCGACGCGGGACGTCGAACGCGCCCTCTCCCGCCTTGCGCTGGGTGCGGGGACTCCGCGCGACCTCGCGTCGATCCGCGACACTCTGCGGGCGTTGCCGAGCCTTCTCGCGATTTCCTTCGGTGAACCGCTGGGCGAGGTGGCGCGCGCGTTTCCCAACCTCTCGGATCTTTCCGCGTATCTGGACAGCGCACTCGAAGAGGACCTGCCCCGGGCGCTCGGCGCGGGCAGGGTCGTGCGTTCGTCCTTCAGCGAAGAGCTGGACTCGTGGCGGACGGTCAGCGAAAACGGAGAGGCATGGCTGGCGGAGTACCTTGAAACGGAACGGGCCGCGACGGGTAATTCGCGCCTGAAGACGGGATATAACAGGGTGTTCGGCTATTATCTGGAGATCGGGCGAACGGGCCTCGACACGGTTCCGCCGCACTACGAGCGTCGGCAGACGCTGGCGAACGCCGAGCGTTTCGCGACGCCCGAGCTCCGCGAATTTCAGGACAAAATGAGCCGCAGCGAAGGAGAAATCGCCCGCATCGAGGGGGAGCTGTACCACGAAATTCTGGAGCGCGTGATCGCCCGGGGACTGGATTTGCAGATGCTGGGACGCCTCCTTGGCCTGCTGGACTGCGTGGCGTCGCTGGCGCGCGTGGCGCAGGAGCGGGCCTATGCAAGACCCGGGGTGAACGCCTCGCGGACCACGTCCATTCGTGGCGGACGTCATCCGGTGCTGGAGACGACGCCTGCCGATTCTTCCTTTGTCCCGAACGACGTGACGCTGGACGGGGAGGGCGCGCGCATCATCATTCTGACGGGGCCAAATATGGCGGGCAAGTCCACATGGCTGCGCATGGCGGCCCTGTTATCCATCATGGCGCAGGCCGGATCCTGGATCCCCGCGGAGAGCGCCTCGCTGGGCCTCGTCGACCGCGTATTCACGCGCATTGGAGCACGGGACGACCTTGTGCGCGGCAACAGCACCTTCATGGTCGAGATGCTGGAGACGGCCGCCATCCTGCACAACGTCACCGACCGCAGCCTCGTGATTCTGGACGAGGTGGGGCGCGGAACGTCGACCTGGGACGGAATGAGCATCGCCTGGGCGGTGCTCGAGCACCTGCATCACGACTGCGGAGTCACGCCCAGAGTGCTTTTTGCCACGCACTACCACGAGCTGACGTGTCTCGAAGAACGGCTGGAGGGCGTCAAAAACTTCAGCATGGCGGTTGCCGAGGGCAGCGACGGCATTCTGTTCCTGCATCAGGTGGTGCGCCGTCCGGCGGACCGCTCCTACGGCATCGAGGTCGCACGCCTGGCGGGGCTCCCGAAGAGCGTGCTGCGCCGCGCGTTCGAGCTGCTGGAACTTTTCGAGAAGGAGGGCTTTGAGCGTTCCTCGATTCCCGATCCCCTGCCACTGAACCACCTGCGCGAGCAACTGACGCTTTTTTCTCCCGAGGCGGACGCGGTGATCGAGGAACTGGCGGAGATGGACCTCAATAGCCTGACGCCGGCGAGAGCGATGGAGACGCTTTCCAGGTTGAAGGGAAAAAGCCTGAAGGCGAGGCGGAGTCGTGAGTATTAATCTGCTGCCCGACAGCGTATGGTCGCGCATCGCGGCGGGGGAGGTTGTGGAGCGCCCCTCGTCGGCGGTCAAAGAGATGATCGAAAACTCCCTCGACGCCGGGGCGAGGCGCATACGGGTAAAGCTGTGGGACGGCGGGCGCGTCCGCATCGTCGTCGAGGACGACGGCTCGGGCATCGCGTTCGACGAGCTGCCTCTGGCCCTGACGCGACACGCGACCAGCAAGATCGGCGGAATTGAAGACCTCGACGCCATTCATACCCTGGGCTACAGGGGAGAGGCCCTGGCCAGCCTGGTCGCCGTCGCGAAGGTGGAGATTCGATCCCGGACCGCGGACGGGGATGGAGGCCTCATTCGCGCTTACGAGGGGCACATATCCAGCCACGTGGAGACAAATTGCGCCCCCGGCACGCGCGTTCAGGCCGATGAGTTGTTCGTCAACCTCCCGGCGCGGCGCAAGTTTCTGAAGAGCGCGGCAGGGGAGCTTCGGCGCGTCGCGTCGCTTTTACGCGAGTACGCGATCTGCCGGCCGGAGGTTGGATTCGCGCTGGAACACGACGGACGGCCCATATTTTCGACCGACGGCGGCGGAGACCGGCGTCGCGCCATAGAACAGCTCTGGGGGGCCGAGCCGGAGATCACGACCGTTGAGGCGACGGTGGGGCACATCGAACTGGAGTGCTGGTGGCAGCCCCGGCAGGGGCGCAACGACGTCACGTCGTTCGTCAACGGCCGCTCCGTAAACGATCCCCTGATCAAAGGGGCCGTGGGCGCGGCGGCGCGCGAGCTGGTCGGCGGCTGGGCCCTTTTTTTCAGCGTCGATCCCTCGCTGATCGACGTCAATATCCACCCGGCCAAAACGGAAATTCGCTTTCGCCATCCGGGCGAAGTTTTCGACGTCATGAAGGAGGCGGCCGCCCGACTGGGAGGCTGTGCACCCGTTTACATCCGTGACGGGCGGACTTTTTCGACAAATTCGACAAATTCGACCCCTTCGCCAAATCCGATGGCCCCTGTTCGAGAACATCGCGGGGAACCGGAGACGAAAAAAACGCAGTCGCGGGATTTCAGGGATACGCCCAGGACCTCCGCTCCGCTTCAAACCTCCCGCACCGGCCCGCTGTTCAGACCGATGGAGATCCCTGACTTTGCACGGGAAGCGCCCGAGTTCGTTCCCCCATTCGTTCAGGGCGAAGGCGAAGCTGACCGCACCGAATTTTCTTCCATCGAGCTTTCTTCCATTGAAATTTCTTCTATCGAGCTTTCTTCCGGCGAGCCCGACGTGACGTATCTGGGGCAGCTCGGCTCGGGGTATCTTGTCTTTGACACGCCCGACGGCGCTGCTCTCGTGGATCCGCACGCGGCGCACGAGCGGGTGGCGTTCGAGCACATCCGGGCGGCGGCGAAGGAAGGGCAGCGCGAGCAGTCCCTGCTGACGCCGATACCTCTGCCGCCCACGCTGCAGCTGGAGGCCGAGGAAAGGGAGGACCTGCTGAAGAGCGTCGGGTTTGCCCTCGACAGAATCGACGGAGGCCTGCGCCTGACGGCGATTCCCTCCATCATGAACGTGGACATGCCTCCCGAGGCGCTGCTTCGAGGCTCGCTGGCCGCGCTGCGCGACGGGGGCGACGCCGATCCGATCGAACTCCTGTGGCGCAGCTGGGCGACGATGGCCTGTAAAGAGGCCGTGAAGGCGACGACGAAACTGGCGCCGGCGGAGGCC
>JAISSA010000026.1 GCA_031273365.1 Synergistaceae bacterium | reverse complement strand
ATGGGATCGGCTGAAAACCTGGGGGTCCTGGCGTGTCTTTTCGCCGTGTCCTTCTTCGGCGGGCTCTACATCGTCCCGCTCTACGCCATCATCCAGTGCCGCAGCGAGGAATCTCAGGTGGCCGGCGTCATCGCCTGCGCCAACATCATGGACTCCCTCTTCATGGTTCTTTCCGCCGTGGGGACCAGCGTTCTGCTGGCGGCCGGGCTCTCCATTCCCCACATCTTCCTCGTCATGGCCGTCATGACCGCCGTGGCCACCCTCGTGATCCGCAGAACCGTACACGACCAGCTGCGCAAAAGGGGGGCCATGTGACAATGCCTGAGATACGGGAAAATTTTGTCAAAAAGTGCCTTTACGCGGTGGGGCGGTTCATCCTGAAGGTTCTCTTCCGGGTCGAGGTGCGGGGGCTGGAGCACTACCGCGCCGCGGGGAATCGCGTTCTGATCCTGCCGAACCACGTGTCGCTGCTGGACCCCGCGCTGGTGGCGCTGTTTTTGCCGCGGCCGCCCATCTTCGCCGTCAACCTGTACGTCGCGCGCCTGTGGACGTGGACGAAGCCGTTTCTGGTCCTGATACGCGCCTGGCCGATCGACCCGACCAATCCCTTCGCCCTGAAGGGCCTGATCGCCGAGATGAAGAACGACGAGCACTGCGTCTTCTTCCCCGAGGGACGCATCAGCACGACGGGCGGCCTGATGAAGATCTACGACGGCGCGGCCATGCTGGCGGACAAAACGGGAGCCGTCCTGCTGCCCCTGCGCATCGAGGGCGCTCAGTTCTCCAGGTTTTCGTACCTTCGGGGGAAGTATCCCCTGCGCTGGTTTCCGAAGATAACCCTGACGTTTCTGCCTCCGCGCGCCCTCGAGGTTCCGGCGGAGCTCCGCGGGCGAAAGCGGCGCGAAATGGTGCAAATTTTCCTGCACGATCTGATGCGCGACGCTGCGTTCGAGGCCCGGGACCGCCGGAAGACGCTCTTTCAGGCGCTGCTGGAGGCCCGCGACCTGTACGGACGCGGCAGGGTGATCGCAATGGACGTGGAACGCCGGCCGATCGACTACGGCAAAATGATCGCGGCGGCTCTCGCGCTGGGGGAGCGATTCAGGGCGATCACCCAACAGGGCGAGCGCGTGGGCGTTCTCCTGCCCGGAAGCGTCGCCACGGTGGCGCTGACCCTTGGCCTGTCGCGCCTGGGGCGGGTTCCCGCGATGCTGAACTACACGGCGGGGCCCAAAAACATCGTGTCCTGCTGCGCGGCCGCCTGCGTTCGCGTGGTTGTCACGTCGCGCCGCTTCGTCGAGGCGGGGAAGTTCGCGCCCCTGGTCGACGCGCTGCGCGACGCCGGACTCGAAATCGTCTGGCTGGAGGAGACGGCCGCGTCCATCGGCGTCCTCTCGAAGACCGGCGCGGGGCTGAAGGCGCGGTTCATGCGCCCCGGCGGGGCTGCGGGCGACCCGGACGCCCCGGCGCTGGTGCTTTTCACCTCCGGTTCGGAGGGCGTCCCGAAGGGCGTCGCGCTGAGCCACGCGAACGTTATCGCCAACCGCGACCAGCTGGTCTCGTCCATCGACTTTCGCCCCGGGGACGTCGTCATGAACGCCATGCCCATGTTCCACATGTTCGGATACGTCGTCGGCACCCTGATGCCCCTGCTGACCGGGATAAAGACGTTTTACTACCCCACGCCCCTGCACTATCGCCTGATCCCGCTCGTGGTCTACGACATCAACGCGACGGTGCTGTTCGGGACGGACACGTTCCTCTACGGTTACGCGCGCAGCGCGCACCCCTTCGATTTCTACAGCGTCCGCTACGTCTTCGCCGGAGCGGAAAAGCTGCGGGAGCGCACGCGACAGCTGTGGGGCGAGAAGTTCGGCATCCGCGTCATCGAGGGCTATGGCACGACGGAGACCTCCATCGTCTCGGCCAACACGCCCCTGCAGTTCCGCGTCGGCACGGTGGGGCGGCCCATGCCCGGAATACGTTATCGGCTCGACCCCATACCCGGCATCGAAGGGGGCGGACGCCTGCATATCGCGGGGCCGAACGTCATGCTCGGCTACCTGAAGGCCGACAGGCCCGGCGTTATCCAGCCGCCCGGGGAGGGCTGGTACGACGCGGGAGACATCGTCGCCGTCGACGGATGGGGCTTCATGAGCATCAAAGGGCGGGTCAAACGCTTCGCCAAGGTGGGGGGCGAGATGGTCTCGCTGACGGCGCTGGAGGAGGAAATCGAGCGGCTGTGGCCGGGAATCCGCCACGCCGTCGTCGCCCTGCAGGACGAGCGCAGGGGCGAGCAGACGGTGCTCGTCACCGAAAAGGGGGACGCGACCCGCGAGGCGCTCTCTGTGCACCTGAAGGCCGCCGGCTGCGCGGAGGTCGCGATTCCGAGGAAAATTCTCGCCGTCTCCAGCCTGCCTCTGCTGGGCTCGGGGAAGACGGACTACCCGGCGGTTACGGCGCTGGCCGAGGCCGCCGGGCGCTGAGTAAAAAGGGGAAAACCTCAGGGGCCTTCGGGCCTCTGAATTCCTTTATTCGCTCTGGGTTCCGTTCTTTTTGAGAATTTCTTCCCACGTGACGAAGGAGTGGTAAAAAACCCGGTCGTTGTCGTCGATGCCCCTCGTGATCTCCGTGATGTGGCTCCGTTTCGCGTCGATCATTTTGAGAACGTACTCCACGGCCTTAAAGGGCATACTTTTGACCCCACAGGTGTAGATGTCGAGGGCCATGTAATTTTCCTCCGGCCACGTGTGCACCGACAGGTGGGACTCGCTGATGACGACCACGCCGCTGACCCCGTCCGGTGGGAAACGATTGAACGAGACGGACCAGACCTGAGCGTTCGCCTGTTTTGCGGCTTCAACCAAAATATCCTGCAGTTGAGCGACATCCGTGATGACCGCGCCGCACCCCGAAGCTTCCACAATAAAATGAACCCCTTTTGGCGACAACACCCAAGCCTCCTTCCGGCAGAGACAAACACAAAACTTCACTACCCGACGCACCCGAATACAAAACGAGCCCCTCCGCGATCATAACTAAAATAGCTATCCCGTCGAGGATAGCCATTATATCGCCTGATTATTCCGTCTGTATTCATGCCCGCACAACCGTCAAAT
>JAISSA010000299.1 GCA_031273365.1 Synergistaceae bacterium | reverse complement strand
CCCATTCTGGCGTCGCATCCCGTGTGGATCATGATCGATGTTACGCAGAAAAACTGGCCCGGAGTCCAGTCCGCTTCCCCTCTGCTCGACGCCGGGGAGCGAGAGCGGTTACGGGCCGTCTCGGCGTGGCTGCCCTCCGCGCACGAGAGGCGAATGCAGAAGGAGGCCCTGTTTCGGCGGCTGATGCAGACGGGCGAGACCCTGACGGTCATCTCCTGTTCCGCGACGGACGAGGACGGTCGCCCCTCCGGCGCAACGTCGCTTCTGGCGGATTTCCTCGAGGACATGAAGCTGTGGACGCTGATCTCCGCCCCACTCATCGAACTCAGCGACCTGACTCCCACGGAGGGGAACGCGTACTTCCCCTCGATCGAGGCGCCCCTCTCGGAGAGGATCGCGCGGGGGATACCGGCCGCGCGTTCCGCGCCTGAGCCATCCGGCCCTCCGCATCTGGCGGTCAGCGACCTTTACGAGCTTCTGGACTGCCCCTTCCGCTGGTGGCTGAAGCGCAACGCGAAGCTGAGGGAGCGTCGAACGACGCTCCTGAACATGGCGGAGGCCGGAGAGCTGACTCACATGATCTGGCAAAACGTCTGGCGGCGCAGGGCAGAGGATCCCCGAGACCCCCTGCCCGTGCTCGCCGCCGGGGAATGGCAAATGGCGCTGAACGTCGACGAGGACTACGGTTCTTTCGCGCACCTCCTGTCCGACCGAAGGCTGCGACGGAATCTGAAAAATCTGGAATTTTACGTCGCCCGCCTTGCCGGCGTTCAGCAGGAGATTCTGGACCGGCTCGCGGCGTCCGGGATCCGCCACAGAATGCTTTTCATGGAAGAAGACCTGTTCCTTTCCACTGAGACGGACGGCGTCATCTTCACGGGGCGCTGCGACCGGGTGGAATTGCTGGATGAAAATCAGGTCGTTATCATGGATTACAAACTGGGCAGGAGCGCGTCCTACGAAAAATCGCTCTCCCGTCTCGACCTGCGCCGCTGCCTTCCGTCGGAGATTCTGGAGGGGCGCGAATCGTTTAAATTCGGCTTTCAGCTTTCGGCCTACGCCCTGATGTACGCCCGCCGGTTCCCCGAACACGAAATCGCCGGCGTCGGATTCCTCGGACACAGGGACGGAGGCGTCGCCGGGACTTTCGCGCCGGAGTCCGTCGCCAGGTGCTACCTCCCCGACCCCAAAGTCGTGCACCTGAGAGAACGCGTCGTCGAGGCCGAAACGGCCCTCCGCTGCGCCGCCGCCATCCTGAAGAGCGGGCGATACGAGCCCTGTTACACCGCTGATTCGTGTCGATACTGCGATATGAAAGGCGTCTGCCGCAGGGGCGAACTGCGCGGCGAAGCGCTGATGCCGGACGTCTCCGCGGACGGCGACGCTGGGGAAGGCGATCTCGAGGAAGGCAATATCAGGGAAGGCGAAAATGGAGGCTTATGATGGGTATTTTTAAATTAATAAATAATTTTGGAATAATAGATAATCATGGATGATTTTACAGTGAATGAGAGGCTGCTGTTGCCCGAGGGAACGCCTCCCGGGCAGGCGCGCGCGGTGATGTGCGACGACGATCTGATAACCGTCGGCGCCGGGGCGGGGACGGGGAAGACGTGGGTGCTCTCCGCGCGTTTCGCCAGACTGTTGCTGGCGGATCGGGAGTGTCTGCCGCAGAACATCCTGACCCTGACCTTCACCGAGGCCGCCGCCCGCGAGATGCAGGACCGCATTCGAAAACGCGCGCTCGGGCTTCTGGCGCAACAGCCCGCGGAAGAGCGGCGGGAATGGCAATCCGTGGAGGAGGGGTTCGACGAAACGTGGATCTCGACCATACACTCCTTCGCCGCGCGCCTGATCCGGGAATCCGGTCTGGCGCTCGATATCGATCCCCGGTCTTCCGCGGTCAGCGCGCCGCAGGAAGACGCCTTCTGGGGCGCCCTCGAACGCGCGCTCGAAAGCCTCGAACTGAGGGACTTCGCGGCATACAGCGACAGGGGATTTCTCGATCTGGCGCAAAAGCTGGAGAACGACCCCGTTCTGATCGCCGCGCTGGAAAAATGGGGACCGGCAGTTCTGCGCGCCCTCTCGCGCGACGTAATAGAGCTCCACGCAAGCCTCGGACACGCCCCGAAGACGCTTCTGGCCTGGGCAGACGAGGCCGAAGGGGAGGACGACCCTCAGGCAAAATCGATGTCGAAAGCCGTCGCAGAAATTTTGCGCCCTCAATGGAACGAGGCGTGGGAGCTCTGGCGGACAATTTTCAACTCGTTCCGCGGCGAGATCGTCGAGGCGCGAGAAAAGGTTTTAAAAGAGAAGGCCTCAAAAAAGGAGCCCGCAAAACGGGAAAATCCCGTCATCCCTCTGGCCGAACTTCTCGATCGATGGAGCGCGCCGTTGAACGCGGGAGACGGGGCTGTCGACGTTCAAAGGCTGTTTTTTCTGGATTTGTGCGAAAAACTGACCGGGGGAAACTCGAAGCTTTTCAGGGCGCTCGGCGACCGTCTGGGGCAGACCGTCACAAAGTGGCGCGACGCCCGAAAGGAGTGGGCCGAACTCTCGAAATTTTCGCATCTCACGCCTCCCATAGGGGCCGAACGCCGCCTGCGTGCCGTGCTCCTGCGCCTCTTTGCCCTTGCCTGGGTGACGTGGGAGGGGACGAAACGGCGACGAAGCCTGCTTTCCTTCACGGACATGATCCGCTTCGCCGCCCGTTCGATTCGCGCCGACGAGCGGACGAAGGGCTTCAAACACGTCCTGATCGACGAATTTCAGGACACGGATCCCCTGCAGAACTCCATGATTCGCGCCCTTCAGGCGAAGGAACGCGCAAAGCTGTTCGTCGTGGGCGACCCCAAACAGGCCATCTACCGCTTCCGCCACGCCGACCTGACGCTTTTCGCCGACACCGTGCTGCAAAGCCGTCTTTCGGGAAGCGACATCGCGCTGAACGTCAGCTTCAGGACGCGGGAGACGCTGCTTCGGCCGATCAACTCCCTTTTCGCGTACATCTGGAAGGACGGCCTCGGCGCGAGCGAACGAATGAGCCGTCTGAAGTTCGAGCCCCTCGACCCTCCGGAATCTTCTCCCCCGGAACGCGAGCTGGCGACCGTCACCCCCTTCACCCTGCTTTTATCCCTCAGGCGGGAGCGGTCGGGCGCGGAATCGCGCGAGCGACTGGCGCGGTCGCTGGCGCAGACCTTCTCGCGGTGGGTCGGGGAGGGCCGAACGGTGTGGGACAGGCGGGAAGGCCTTCGTCCCGTTCGCTGGAAGGATTTCGCCGTCCTGACCCCGACCCGGGGCGAGTACGAAGTTCTGGAAACCGCCTTCGGGAAGGAGAACGTTCCCGTAGCCTTTGAGAAGAGCACCAGCTACTTCTCGCGCGGCGAAATCACGGACGTGGTCAACACACTGCGCGCAGCCGCATTTCCCGCCGACGAAACGGCGCTTGCAGGCTGGCTCGCCTCGCCTTTTTCCGGCGTTTCGCAGACCGCGGCGACAGAGTGCCTGAATATTCGCACCATAGCGGTGCGGGATCGAAAAAAGGCGGAGCCCGTACCCTCCCTGCTCGACATCGTGCGGGAACAGTTGCCGGAGGCCGCCGAGCGCCTGTTCCGCCTCCAGCGGCTGGGAAGCCTGAAGGGACCCTCCGCGCTGCTGTCGCACCTTCTGGAGGACAGGACGTGGCTCGCCGCGTTCAGCGCCGCTCAGCGTCTGCGGGTCCTCAGCAACGTCAACCGGGCGGTAACGGTGGCGGCCGGGTACGAAAGCGGGATCTCTCCGAGCCTCGCCGGCTGCGCCCAGTGGCTGGACGGGGCCCTGCGCGCGCAACAGCCCGTCGAGGAACCGAAGTGGATGGACGAGGACGCCGACGCCGTGCGCGTCCTCACCGTACACGGGGCCAAGGGGCTGGAGTTTCCCGTCGTCGCCGTCATGCAGATGAATCGAGGGCCCGGAAGCGCGCCGCGCACGTCCGTGGCCCCGTCCAAAACGATGGGCGTCGTATTTTCGGACGTCCCGGACATGATGAAGGTTCCCGGAAACGACGAAGATGGCGGGGAAGAGGCCCCACGCTCTTTAAAATGGGAGCGGGCGCTGGAGGCCCAAAGCGAGCTGGAGGAAAGCGCCCGCCTGTTCTACGTCGCGGCGACGCGCGCCCGGGACGCGCTGATCCTGTGCGGCGTCGTCTCCGAAAACAACAAAGGCGAGCGAAGCGTGAAAAAGGAGAGCTGGCTGGAGTGGACTCTCGACTGGCTGGCGGAGGAACGGGGCTGTGGCCGATTCGACCTGGAGGGCGCTCCCCTGGCGTGGGCGGAAGAGGACGCGGAAGAAACGCCCCCGTCCCGGGCCGACGTCGGCGGGATTTCCGACCTCGCGGCGTCGGCTTCTGACGGCCGGAAATTTTCCGATCGGCTTTCGCTGCCGGGGACGGAAAATATTGTGCTGTCGAGCCTTTCGGCGACGTCATATGCTCTTTTCGAGTGGTGTCCCTTCGCCTGGCGGCGGCGTCATCGTCAGGGGCTGGACCTGCGATGGGAAAGCCCCGACGCGCCCGACGACGTCCCAGGGGGTTCCCTGCTGGGGACGCTGGCGCATCACATTCTGGCCGGGTGGGACATGAACCCGGAATCGCTCGACGCCTGGCTGGACGATTCGGCAACGGCTGGACGGACGCCGGCCGTCGTCCTTCGTCTTCCGGCGTTTCTGCGCGACACGTGGCGGGACGCGCGGAACAGGGCGACTCTGAAGTCCTGGCTCGGCGACTTCTCCCGGTCCGGGGAGGGCCAGGCTTTGACGGAGGCGGCGCGGAACGACGTTCTTCAAAGAGAGTCCGCGTTTTGCGTCTCGCTCGGCGATCTGGACCTCGTCGGGGCGATCGACGCGCTGTGGCGGGAAGACGGCCAGTGGCACGTTCGGGATTATAAAATCACGCTGTCGGACAACGCGCCGGGAGAACTGTACCGCGCGCAGCTCGGGTTTTACGCGCTGGTCGTGAAGCTTTTGGCGGAAAAGCGGGAACTTCCGTTCGAGGGGGTCGACGTGGGACTGGTCTTTCTGCGCGAAGGCGGCCGTCCCGGCGACGCCCGCAGCTTTGGCAAAGACGACGACTGGACGACGATGGAAACACAAATTCAGGCCGCGGCGCAAATCGCGGCGCAGGGCCCCTGGGTCCCGAGGCGGGAACACTGCCGATTCTGCCCCTGGAAAAAAGGATGCGAAAACAGAGAGAGGTAGAAATTGGAAAAATTGATTTCAACAGAAAAAGAGAAAAAATGAAAAAATTACCGGGGTCAGGGGACTCGTCCCCTGCGGGGTGTGGGGCGGCGCCCCGCGGTTTTGCTTAAGCTGTCGACCTTGGTTTTCCTTCCCCTGCAATTCATGGAATTGGCCTGTGATGATAGAATTGAGCCGTAATACATAATTCCGTGGCCCGAAGATCGTTTCGGGCGGGGATACTTAAGGAGCGAGCGTAAATGAAACTGGCAATTATCGGTTCGGGTTACGTCGGGCTGGTGACCGGAACGTGCCTGGCGCGTTTTGGAAACGCGGTGGCCTGCGTGGACACGGACGAAAGAAAAATCGAGATGTTGAACGGGGGAAAGGTCCCATTTTACGAGCCTGGGCTTTCCGAGATGATGACGCGCAACATGGCGGAGGGGCGGCTGTCGTTTTCCCCGCGTCTGGCGCCCGCCCTCGACGGGGCAGAGGCGTGTTTCATCTGTGTGGGAACGCCCTCCGCCGCGGACGGCAGCGCGGACCTGAAATTTGTGGAGTCCGCCTCGCGCGATATCGGACGCTTCATGGAAGGCGCTCTGCTGGTCATCGTCAAGTCCACCGTTCCGGTGGGCACAAACGTCAAAGTAGAGGCGTGGGTGACCGAGGAGCTGAAAAAGCGAGGTCTCGACGTTCTTCCGGACATGGCCTCGAACCCTGAATTTCTGCGCGAGGGCGCGGCGGTTCGGGACTTTGTCGAGCCGGATCGGGTGGTCGTCGGCGCGAATGCCCCCGAGGTCGTCTCGAAAATGAGGGAGCTTTACTCCTTTCTCGAGCCCGAAAAGGTCCTCTTCATGGATATCGCCTCCGCGGAAATGACGAAGTACGCGGCCAACGCCATGCTGGCGACGCGCATCTCCTTCATGAACGAGATGGCGAACATCTGCGAGCGCGTGGGCGCCAACGTCGACAGCGTTCGTAACGCCATGGCGCTCGACACGCGGATCGGCAGCAAATTCCTGTACGCGGGCTGCGGTTACGGCGGCTCCTGCTTCCCGAAGGACGTCCGGGCCATACGCGATTTTGCCGCCGCGTCCGGTTACGTCTCACAGATTTTGACCGCCGTCGACGAGGTCAACCGCCGGCAAAAGGAGGTTCTCTACGAAAAGCTCGCCGCCCGCTTCAGCGACGGAGACGGACTGCGGGGGCGCACCGTCGCCATATGGGGACTGGCGTTCAAGCCGAAAACATCCGACACGCGCGAAGCGCCGGCCCAGACGCTGATTCGCAGGCTTCTGGAGGCGGGCGTGCGCGTTCAGGCCCATGATCCCCGCGCGATCGAGGAAACGCGCGAGGTGCTGGGCGACCATCAGGGGCTGCTTTACGTCTACGATCCCTACGACGCCGTCAACGGGGCCGACGCGCTCGTGGTGGCGACGGAGTGGGACATTTACAAACAGCCGGACTTCGAGCGCATCCGACGTCTTCTGCGGGAACCGGTCATCGTGGACGGGCGTAACCTGTACTCCCTGTCCGAGATGAAGCGTCGGGGATTTCACTACTACTCCATCGGCCGCCCATCCGTTTAATGTCCGGCCCCCTGGATTTTCTGCGCGCAGGGCGCATGGCGGAGCTGAACGTCGTGATTCTGGGCGACGTCGTGCTCGACCGTTACCTTCTGGGCGCCACGTCGCGCGTCTCGCGGGAGGCGCCCATTCCCGTCGTCGTCTGCAACGGCGCGACGGACAACCTGGGGGGTGCGGGCAACGTCGCGGCGAACCTGAGAGGCCTGGGCTGCCGCGCCTCTCTGATAGGCAGCGCGGGGGAGGACGAGAGCGGTCTGTGCCTGCGTCGCCACCTGGACGAAAGAGGAGTCGAGGCGAGGCTCTTCAGGCGTCCCTCCCCCACCCTGACCAAGACCCGCCTGATATGCGGAGGGCAGCAGGTAGCCCGGTTCGACCACGAGACCACGGACCCTCTGGACGACCGAACCGCCGCGGACGCCGTGCGGCGACTGAGGGAAATTCTCGACGGAGATAAAGTCGGCGCGGTGGTCCTCTCCGATTACGGTCTGGGGTTCTGTACGGCGTCGCTTTGCGGGGCGGCGATCGACGCGGCGCGGGAACGGGGCGTCCCGACGTTCGTCGACCCGCGGGGCAGCGACTGGAGCAGGTACCGGGGGGCGACGATCGCCACGCCCAACCTCTCGGAACTCGCCGCCGTGTGGGGCGCTCCGGTCCCCAACGAAGACGGCACCGTCGTCCGGGTCGGAGAGAGCGTACGAAGGGCATCTCAAATGGAATGGCTGCTCGTCACGCGCTCGGCGCACGGAATGACGCTGATCGGCGCGGACGGCGCGGTCCACATGGGCGCTCGCCCCGTCGAGGTCTTCGACGTCAGCGGCGCGGGCGACACCGTCATAGCGTCCCTTGCCGCGTGCGTCGCGGCGGGTTTTCCCATGGAAGAAGCCTCCCGGTTCGCCAACGAGGCGGCTCAGATCGTGGTGACGCGCTCGGGGACCTGGCCGATAAGCGCCGCCGAGCTGCTGGAGGAACTCTGCGGGCACGATGAAATCTGCGATCCTCCCCGCTTTTTGCGCGCGGCATCGCGACAGACGGCCGTGCGCACCTGCGGAGACTGGAAGAAGCAGGGGTATCGCGTCGTCTTCACCAACGGATGTTTCGACATTTTGCACGCCGGCCACGTCGACAGTCTGGAGCGGGCAAGGGGCCTGGGCGACCGTCTGATCGTCGGGCTGAACAGCGACCGATCCGTCCGTGCGCTGAAGGGCGCGGGGCGTCCCGTCAACGGAGAGGAAAACCGCGCGCGTCTTCTGGCCGCGCTCAGGGTCGTGGACCTGGTGGTTGTCTTCGACGAGGATACCCCTGCCTCCCTGCTGTCCGAGCTGCGCCCCCACGTCCTGGCCAAGGGCGGGGATTACCGCGTCGGGGAGCTGCCGGGGCGTGAATTCGTCGATGAGGTCGTCATCCTGCCCCTTGTGGACGGCCTGTCTACGACGGCGATCATCGAAAAAACGGGGTTCTCAGGGGCCTTCGGCCCCTGAGCGGGGTTTGGGGCGGGGCCCCATGTCTTACTTTGCCGCCTCCGCGAACACCTTCTCTATCGCTTCGGGCGAGGGGACGCCTTCGTGCAGCTTTTCGTCGCCGACGTAGAAGGTCGGCACGTAGTAGTAATCGAACTTCGCCGCGTAGTCCGGCTCACGGGTCTCGTCGATCTTTTTGAGCGGAATTTCTTTGTACTCGGGGTGAGCGGCAAAAAGCTCCTCCATCAGCCCGAGGGCCTTTTTGCAGTGCGGGCACGACTCCATCAGGAACATCCTGATTTCCTTCATTGACATAACCTCCCCTGTGATCGATCGGGAGCGGGGCCTGAACGGCACGGCCGGGCTTCCCGATTTTTACATGTTAGTTCCCGAACGAAGCGATGTCAAACGCCGCGGGCCGGATATCTCACGGACCGGATATGAACAGGCCGCGTTCAGCCATTCCAGCTTCAGGCCTTTGATTTCGACAGCGGGTAAGGGCGAAACGTCGCGCCAGACAGGGCCGCCTTCGGGTGGCCCTGTCTGGCGTAATGGCAGGCTGAACGATAAGCATATTTTACTATCACACAATAATGCATTGGCGCAGTTTCTTCCGGTGCAACCTATGCGTTATAATAGCCGCATGGCAAACAAAACGACGTCTCGCAAAAATGAGTCTGATAAGAAAGGGAAAACGGAGTTCAGGCCCGATCTCCTGTGGAAGGAGCTTCTGGAGTCCTTTTTGTACTCGGCCCTCGAGATTTTTTATCCAATGCTTTACGCGGCCATCGACCTCAGGAGACGACCCGTTCTTCTGAATAAGGAACTGCGCGTGCCCGGCGCGCACAGGGGACAGAGAATCGTGGACCTCCTGGTCGACATCCCTCTGAAGAGCGGAAACATGACCTGCGTGCTGCTGCATGTCGAG
>JAISSA010000280.1 GCA_031273365.1 Synergistaceae bacterium | reverse complement strand
ATGGAGTATTCGACGCTTGAACGTTTTTTGAGGTACGTGACGTACGATACGCAGTCCGTGGACGGGGCATCGACCGTTCCGAGCACGCCGGGGCAGCAGGTCCTGGCTCAGGTGCTGGGCGAGGAGCTGAAGGAGCTGGGGCTGCGCGACGTCGTCGTGACGGAGCACGCCTACGTCACGGCGTCGCTGCCGTCGAACGTCCGGGACCCCGCGAGGAAAAAGCGCGTGCCCGCCGTCGGGTTCGTCGCCCACATGGACACGGCGACCGAGGTTACGGGCAAAGACGTGAAGCCCCGCGTGGTGAAAAACTATGGAGGCGGGGACATCGTCCTGAACGAGAAGGAGGACATCCTCCTGTCGCCGCGGGATTTTCCGTACCTGGAGGACTACAGGGGGCAGGACATCGTCGTGACGGACGGGACGACGCTGCTCGGCGCGGACAACAAGGCGGGGATCGCGGAGATCGTGGGCGCGGTGGACTGGCTGGTCCGGCACCCGGAGATCGAGCACGGCGACGTGAAAATCGCCTTCACCCCCGACGAGGAGGTCAGCCATCTGGCGAAACTGCTGGATATCGAAAAATGGGGCGCGGACTTCGCCTACACGCTGGACGGCGGCCCCGTCGGCGAGGCGTGCTGGGAGAACTTCAACGCCGCGGGCGCGACCGTGACGATCCGGGGCAGGGCCGTGCATCCCGGCAAGGCCAAGGGCCTGATGCTGTCGGCCGTCACGATGGGCCGGGAGTTCGCCTCGCTCTTTCCGCCCGCGGAGGTTCCCGAGTGCACGGAGGGCTACGAGGGCTATTACCACTGCACGAGCTTTCAGGGGACCACGGAGAGCGCAACTCTGAAGTACATCATCCGCGACCACGATACGCCCCGTTTCGAGGCGCGCAAACGCTTCATGGAGAAGGCCGTGCGCTGGATGAAGGACAAATACGGCGAGGACCGCTTCACGCTGGAGATGAGGGAACAGTACCGCAACATGGCCGATAAGGTGAAGGGCAACGAACACATTATCGAGACGGCGCTGGCGGCGATGCGGGAACTGGGCATCACCCCGCGCATCATCCCCATGCGCGGCGGCACCGACGGAGCGGCGCTGTCCTGGCGCGGTCTCGTCACCCCGAACCTCTTTACCGGCGGCCACAACTACCACGGCCGCTTCGAGTTCATCCCCGTGCCCGCCATGGAGAAGGCCACGAATATGGTGCTGAAGATTCTGGAGCTGTACGTCAGCAGAGCGGAGTGAAGCTTCTCAGATTAAAGTTTTTGAGATTGAAGTTTTTGAGATTGAAGCTTTTCGGACTAAGGCTTTTTGCGAGCCCCCGGCCCGGAGGGTTTTTTAAAGCTTAAAGCGGGCGGCCGACGTGGAACACCATGTCGGCCGCGTTTTTGCCTGCGTCGGGGGTTTCAGGGGGGCCAGCGAGCCCCAGGGGCGAGCGGGCTCCGCCCCCCTGAGTCTGAACGCTCGCTTACTGGTTTGCTCTGTCCTGCGGGGCCCAGTATTCCGTGAAGACAAGCTGTCCGTTGGTGCCTCTGTGAACGGCGGCGGGCTTGTTCAGGGGGTTGTGGGTCGCTTTGTCGACCGTCCAGCGGAAGTGCGTCACCTGAAGGTCCTTCGTCTCCTCCATGGCGTCGCGGATCGCCGGGCCTTCCGCCTTTCCGGCGCGCGTTATCGCGTCCGCGATGAACTGCACGATGTCGTAGGCGGCGACCAGGTTCGTGGGCTCCGTTGCCCTTTTGCCGAAGTCCTTTTCATACACCGCGTTGAGCTCCAGAACTTTGGGATCGGTGTAGCTCATCGCCTGGATCCAGAAACTTCCCTCCATGGCCTCGTTGCCCGCGATCTCGAAGATGTTGGGGCTCACGCCGTCTCCGCCCATGAAGTGGGGCTTCCAGCCCGACTCCACCGCCTGCTTGATGACGAGCCCCATTTCCTTGTAGAGCATGGTCATGGCGACGGCGTCGGCGCCCCAGTTCCGCGCCTCCGTCAGCTGCGCGCGGAAGTCCACGTCGCCGCCCCGGAAGGCCCAGAACCGGTGCTCGACCTTCAGCTCGTCCGCGCGGCTGCGGATAAACTCCGTCAACCCCTCGGAGTAGGCGTCGCCGATGTCGCCGAGGATCGCGATCTTCCTGGCCCCGCACTTTTCGACCAGGTAGTCCGCGATGACCCGGCCCTGATAGGGGTCGGTGTAGGCGATGCGGAACATGTAGGGGCGGACCTTTCCCGTGGCGGGATCGACCGTGACGGCCGGGTTGGTGGCCGCGCTGGCGACCGCCGGAACCTGTCCCCTGTCGACGACGGAGGCGATGGCGAGCTGGATGCTGCTGTAGTTGCTGCCTCCGACGGCGACGACCTTATCCTCGAAGATCATGCGCCGCACCGAGTTGAGCGCGTCGTCCGGCTTGCCCCTGGTGTCGTAGCAGACCAGCTCCACCGGCCTGCCCAGAAGCCCGCCCTTCTCGTTGATGTGCTTCACGCAGAGACGGGCCCCCGCCTCCTCGGACTGCCCCCAGACGGATCCGTCGCCGGTGAGCGCCGCGAGGTAGCCGATGCGTATCGGCTCAGCGTCCGCCGCCCAGCCCATCCCCGCCGTACACAGCAAAACCGCCAGCGCCGTCAAAACGCCCTTCCAAAAAGACCTTACCTTCTTCACGCTTACCTTCTTAACACTTACCTTCTTCATCCTTCCTTCATTCCTCCCAAATCGATATTGCATTGCATTCGGATAACACGGCGTCATTTTACTACGTAATTTTATGAAAAGCGCGGAAGAACAATCGCGGCATCCGCCCCGTACGTTTCGCGGTCAGTCCGGACCGGCTGCGACGTCTTCGCTCTCGGCCATCTCCCGCAGCACTCCGGCGGTCAGCGGGACGGCGAGGAGGAAGGTGACGACGTCCGCGGCAGGCTGGCTCATCTGGAGGCCGAGAAGCTTGAACGGAGGCGTCAGGAGGAACAGGAACGAGAGCAGAAACAGACCCTGTCGCCCCAGCGCCAGCACGCTCGCCCTCACCGATTTGCCGATGGTCTGGAGCATCATGTTGCACAGAACGACCCACCCCGTCAGGGGAAAGCTCATGCACTGCATTCGCAGCGCCAGAGCGCCGATGCCGATGACCGCCGCGTCGTCCCGGCGGAACTGCGAGATGACCCAGGGGGCCGTGACGAAGCCCGTCGCCGCAATCCCGATCAAAAACACGGTCGAGACCCTGACGCAAAACCAGAAGCCCCTCGTGACCCTGCCGTAGCGCCTGGCTCCGTAATTGAAGCCGCAGACCGGCTGAAAGCCCTGCCCGAAGCCGATCAGCGCGGAGTTGGCCATGATCGTCACCCGCTGCACAATAGATATGGCCGCGATGGCCGCGTCCCCGAAATTCCCGGCGACCCGATTGAGAAAGAGGGTCCCCACGCTGGCGACGCCCTGCCTGAACAGGGACGGCAGGCCGCCCCGCACGATCTCCCTGTACACGGCGAAGCGGGGCGAGAAGTGCAGGACGTTGATGCGGACGCTGCCGCCGCGTGAAGAGCCCGCCAGCAGCAGGCAGAAGGTCACGAACTGGCTGAGCATGGTGGCCAGCGAGGCTCCGGCCACTCCCATGCCGAAGATGAATATGAAGATCGGGTCCAGAACGACGTTCAGCACGGCGCCGGAGATCATGCCGATCATGCCGTAAAAGGCGCTGCCCTGAAAGCGCAGCAGGTTGTTGAGCATCAGCGAGGCCGTCATCCAGGGCGCGCCGATCAGGATGTAGAACAGGTAGTCGCAGGCGTAGGGAAGGATCGTGTCGGTGGCCCCGAGGAAGCGGGCCAGAGGCTCCAGACGGCTGAGCCCGAGTGCCGCCACTATCCCCCCGCTGAGCAGGGAGGACAGGAAGCCGGTCGCGGCCATGCGGGACGCCTGCTCCATGTGGTGCGCGCCCAGCGCCCTCGATATGTAGTTCCCCGAGCCGTGCCCGAAGAAAAAACCCAGCGCCTGGATGATCGCCATCAGGGAAAACACCACCCCCACCCCGCCGGTGGCGCTGGTGCCGAGGGAGCCCACGAAGTACGTGTCCGCCATGTTGTACAGAGCGGAGATCAGCATGGTGGCGATGGTGGGAATCGCCATACGACAGATGAGGCTCTCCACCGGGGCCTGCGTCATCAGGAGGAACTTCGCCTCGGACGGGTCATCGCCGGATGGGTTGTCGTGCACGTTCACGTTTTCGTTCATGTTTTTATTCCACATCTGTCATTCAGTTTTTTCGGGCCGGGTTCCCAGATCGGGAAGATACAGCGCCAGCAGCCCCAGCAGCGGCAGGTACGCGCATATGTCGTAGACGAGCTCGACGCCGTAAGCGTCCGCCGTCCTGCCCAGAACCGCGGCTCCGATCCCGGCCATCCCGAAGGACAGCCCGAAAAACAGCCCCGCGACGGTCCCCACCCGGCCGGGAAGGAGTTCCTGCGCGAACACCACGATGGCGGGGAAGGCGGAGGACAGGATGAACCCGATCACGAAGATCGTGACGGTGGTCCAGGCGAGGTTCAGATACGGCAGCGCCAGCGTGAAGGGCGCGACCCCCAGAATGGAGACCCGAATCACGCGCCGACGCCCGATGCGGTCGCCTATGGGCCCGCCCAGCAGGGTCCCCGCCGCCATGGCGAACATGAAGAGGAACAGCCGCAGCTGAGCCGCCTGCACCGGGATGCCGAACCGGCGGGTCAGGTAGAAAATGAGGTAGTTATTGATGCTGGCGATATAAAAATATTTCGAGAAGATCAGGACCAGCAGGATGGTGAAAATCCACGCGATTGTCCGGGAAGGAAGGGACGAGGAGGATTCCCGCAGGGATTGCCGCGTCTCGCGGAGCTCGGCCGCCTCCCAGCTGCCGATCCAAAACAGAAGAATCGCGGCGATGAGGGGCATGGGGGCGAGCCAGGAGAGGCTGGACTGACCGTGGGGCACGATGATGGCCGCGGCCAGAAGGGGCCCGCAGGCCTGCCCGGCGTTGCCGCCCACCTGAAAAACCGACTGGGCGAGGCCGAACCGGCCGCCCGACGCCATGCGCGCCACCCGCGAGGACTCCGGGTGGAAGACCGAGGACCCCATGCCCAGAACGCAGGCCCCAAGGATCAGCCACAGGTAACTCGGGGCGGCGGAGACCGTCAGCATTCCCGCGAGGGTCAGGCACATGCCCGCGGCCAGCGAGCGGGGCATCGGGTGTCTGTCGGTCCAGTGCCCGATCAGGGGCTGCAGCAGGGACCCCGTTATCTGATAGGTCAGGGAGATCAGCCCGAGCTGGGTGAAGGTCAGAGAAAAGCGGTCCTTCAGCAGCGGGTAGATGGGAATCAACAGCGCCTGCGTGGCGTCGTTCAAAAAATGCGACGCGCTGACGATCCCCAGCACCCCCCGGTTCATGCTCTTTTCACGCGTTGCCGTTCCGGTTTCCATTTCCGATACAGGCTCCATTTCCGATACAGACATATTTTACATCCCTCGCAACAGGTCGATTTTGATGCCATAACTTTCAGGCGTTATTCTACACCGAAAAAACGGCACAGAGGCCACCGAAGGAGAGAAGATGTTCTCACATGCGCCTGCATTGGCAGATTAAGCAGATTTTTTTTAAAATTTGTTCTGAATCAGGCATCGCCCCCGTCGGGCGCAATGTTTTGGGGCGTCTGAGCGGTTATGCCGAAAGCGGCGACCTCTGTTCCAGACCTTTGCCATAATGTATAATACAATTATGCTAATAGCTTGATTGTACAGTTGGTTCAGGGAGGCCACGCAGTCCCTCCGACGGGGACGAGTTGCGCGGGTAGAGCAGGTGATGCCTGTCGTCACGTGATTTTATGATTCTGAAGGGAACGGTGTGCATGTGGAGGAACCTGAAGCTCAGTTTTAAACTGTTGTTGGGATTCGGAACACTTTTGGCGGTGTTCGTCATCTCCATCGCCATAACGTGGCAGGACACGGCGGAGGTTCGGGAGAACAGCCATTTTCTGGCCTCGCGGGTCGTTCCGGCAATGGCGTTGAGCAACGCGCTGGAACGGGAAATGTACGAGTTCTTTCTGGCGGTCCGCCTGATGCAGTTCGCGGAAAACGAGCAGGCAATGGCGGCGGTGAAGGATCGGATGTCGATCATCAGGAAAACACTGGATGAAATTGGCGCTTATCACGTCGCCAACCCCGAACTTCAGACGCCGAAATATATTGTGGAAAAAGTCGCTCCTCAATATGCGACCTACGCGGACATCACCGACAAGACCGCGGAATCCATCCGGGAAAAGAGCGCGGACTACGCCGCGATGCTGGAAGCCGGGGAGAAAATGACCGGCGTTGCCTCGCAGATCTCAAGCCTCCTTTACGCAGCGATGGAAGAAGCGATTCGAAGCGGCGACGCGGAAAGGATTACGAAGCAGCTGAGTTTGCTGCGCGTGGGAGAGGACATCGCCCTTACCGTCATGAACCTGCGGCGGGCCGTGTTGCGGGCTGCAATGGTCGGCGACATTTCGCAGATGAACGCGACCCTCGACATGATCAAATCCCTCGAGGAGAACATTAAAATTCTGACGCCGCTCGCCGACACGGCTGAAAAGAGGCAGGTGCTGGGTCAGCTGCGCGCGGTGAACCAGGCTTACCTGATCAATTTGCAGGCGTACATAGAACTTTACAAAGCGGTGAACGCAAGGCACGAGTCCCGCCTTCCCCTCTTCGAGGAAGTCAACAAAAACTCCACAGACGCCACCCTTTTAGCTCTGGACCGGATGACGAGCGTATCGGAGAGCGCGGTGTCCAGCCTGGGCTCCGTCCTTACCCGCCTCCTCGTCGGTCTGGGCGTGTCCGTCGTCCTTGGGGCGCTGGTCGCGATATTCATTTCCCGAAGCATTACCGGACCTCTGAAGACGATCGTCGAGCTGGCCCTGCGCGCCGGGGACGGCGACCTGACCGTCGGGAAGGAGGACTTCCATTACGACGGCAAAGACGAGCTGGGCGTGCTCGTGGACGCCATCGCCGTTATGGTGGCCGAGCAGAAGGGAAGCATGGAGGAAGTCGTGGCCGTCTCGGAGAATCTCATGAACAGCGCGAACAACCTTTCCGCCATCTCCGAGGAGACCAACGCGTCGATGGAGGAGATCAAATCGTCCATCGACCAGGTTTCCACTCTGAGCGAGAGCAACGGCGCCGCGCTTGAGGAGTGCAACGCCGGCATCGAGGAAATGAGCGCGGGCGCGGACACCGTGGCGCAGTCGGCGACGGACGGGGCTGCCTTCATCGCCCAGACGACGGTCGCGTCCAACAAGGCCATCCAGGCGCTCAGCGGCGTGATCAAAGGCATGCACGGGGTGGACGAGAACGCCAGAGAGGTCGAAACTAAAAGCCGTCGACTGGTCTCGTCCGTCGACAACGTCAGCAGCTTCGTTTCGGTCATCACGGGGATCGCGGATCAGACGAACCTGTTGGCCCTCAACGCGGCCATCGAGGCGGCGCGCGCCGGGGACGTGGGGCGCGGCTTTGCCGTGGTCGCCGAGGAGGTTCGCAAGCTGGCGGAGGAATCCGCCCGCGCGGCCCGGAACGTCAATGGAATCATCGTTCAGCTTCAAAGCGGCGCACAGGAGAGCATCGGGGCCACAATCGAAGCGGGGCGCATGTTGAGCGAGACCCTCGTCGGCGCGGAGCAGGTGCAGAACGAGCTGAACGGAGTGCTGAGCGAAATGAACAACACCAACGACTCCATCCAGAACATCGCCGCCGTCGCGGAGGAACAGGCAGCCTCCAGCAAGGAGGTGGCGTCAGCGATCGACAGCGCCACCAAATCGACAATGGAGGTGGTCGAGACGATTTCGAGTATTCGTCGGGCAGCCGAGGAAACGGCCGATGCCGCGCAGGGCGTCGCCGAGCAATCCGAGGCCATGACGTCGCACGCTCAGACCCTCGTGGACATCCTCTCCCGCTTCAAATTGAGCGCCGCTCCGGTCGCCCGGGCGAACGACAGACCCCAGGCGCTGAAGGCACTGAAGAAAAGGACGACGTAACCGCCGTCAGCATGTCTCAATTTCAGAGTCTCCTCTTCAATCTGGGAGGAGGCTCTGTTTTTGTTGTTATTTTGGCAATGTCAACAACTTAAGCCAAAACCATGGGGCTCCGCCCCACACCCCGCAGGGGACTCAGTATCTGGCCGTCAATCCCCGGGTTTGCTTTCACGTGGCGACGGACATTGTCGTGCTCAGGCAGGAAAAGAGCATGAGATACCGCAGCGTGACCGGTTTCGGGCGCATCAGCACGGTGACGGACCCCGTCGAGAAAAACGCGGGGCTTAAAATCCTGATGGACCATTATGACGGGCCGCACGAGGACCTCGACGAAAAAGGGCTGGCGCGGGTGTGGGTGGCGCGCCTCGATATCGAAAACATGACGGGCAAATGCGCCAATTACGATGATTTAACCCGCAGAATCTAAAAAAATCGAGAATGTGACGACCACGCTTCGCGTTCGCGAAAAGGCTGGTTGCAACAGCGCTCCCTCCAGTGCTACAATACAGCTATATAGCCCATCAGGGAGGGTTGTGTCATAAAGAAGACGAACGAGACGAGTTTCAATCCGGAGGACGAACCGGCATTCGAGGAAGCGCAGCGCAAAGGGCTTTTGCCCACGCAGATCAACCGTTTCAGCGACCACTTTCTGAAATTCCTGCTGGCTAATCCGAAGCGCAAGTGGCTTCTGCTGGATTTGGTCAACACGATACTGATTCTTATGGGATACGAGCCTCTGGCGGACATCAGGCCGATGGACAGGGAATTGTCGCCGGACAGACCGGCCGGCAAGGGAGTCAGACTGGACTATCTCGGGCGCACGATTTCCGGGCGGACGATCAATCTCGAGTTTCAGAAACGCAGCAGTGAGGATTTCATCCAGCGAGCCCTCTACTGCGGAGGCACGATCATTCACAGGCAGCTCGAGAGCGGCAATGACTACGGAAAACTGTGTCAGACGATTTTCATAGCGCTGCTCGATTTTACGCTGTTCAAAAAGGAAAGCGGCTGGTTTT
>JAISSA010000242.1 GCA_031273365.1 Synergistaceae bacterium | reverse complement strand
CAGCAGAGCGTCATACTCCGCGTCCGAAATGACGGGAGCGTCTTCCTCATAATACAACTGCGAGTGACGCTCGAGCAGGTCGTAAAGCTCGACGATGCGACCCTCGGCCTGAACCGCCGCCTCGGGAACAGTTTTATTCTCTTTATTATCTTCGTGATCGGTTTCCGAAAACAACCTCTTCATCCCTCCAGATTGAAGTCAGGGGGGGCAGAGCCCACTCGGTGCTGACGCATCCTCGCTGGCCCCCCTGAAACCCCCGAATTAAAGTCAGGGGGCAGAGCCCGCCCGGTGCTGGCGCATCTTCGCTGGCCTCCCTGAAACCCCGGATTAAAATCAGGGGGGTGGAGCCCGCTCGGTGCTCGGGACTCGATGCCCCTTTTCTCTATTATATAGAGGCGGGCGTCGCGACGTCACGTATTTTTTGCTTCAGGGAACGGAAGCACACGGTGTTCAGATATAAATAAGATTCCCCATACAGCGACGGCTCGCCTTCTGCGGCACAGGAGCTGCGCGCTCTGATATACTGTTGAAAATTCCTTTTAAAATTCCTATGCCGCGAGAGGAGCGGGACAGATGAGGGGCGCGTTCGACGGATATGTCCGCGTGGCGGCGGGAACGCCGTCCATTCGGGTCGCTGATTGTGCGTACAACGCGGAGCGGATTCTCGCTCTGATGGAAAAAGCCGGGAGGGAGGAGGTGCGGGTCCTGTGCCTTCCGGAGCTCTGTATTACCGGTTACACATGCGGAGACCTGTTTTTGCAGGAAACGCTGCTCCGCGGCGCGGAGGACGCGCTGGCCTTTCTCGTCGAAAAAAGCTCGACAATTCCGGTCCTCGTCGTCGCGGGGCTGCCGATCGTAGAGGGCGGGAAGCTCTTCAACACGGCGGCGGTCTTTTGCGGCGGCAAGCTGCTGGGCCTCGTTCCCAAAAGCAATATCCCCAACTACAACGAGTTCTACGAGCTGCGCCACTTCTCGCCCGCGCCGCAGGAGATGCGGACGGTCCGCTTCGACGGGCGCGACGTGCCCCTGGGCGTCCGGCTGCTCTTCCAGTGCGAGAGCGAGCGCGCCCTTCGGCTTGCGGTGGAGATATGCGAAGACCTGTGGGTCCCCGTGCCCCCGAGCTGCTTTCACGCCATGGCGGGCGCGACGGTCGTGGCGAACCTGTCGGCGAGCGACGAGGTGATCGGTAAGGCCCCGTATCGCAGGTCGCTTGTCGCGGGGCAGTCGGCGCGCCTCGTGTGCGGCTACCTTTACGCCGACGCGGGGCATGGCGAGAGCAGCACCGACATGGTTTTCGCGGGGCACAACCTCGTCTGCGAAAACGGGGAGGTGCTGTCCGAGTCCCCCCCGTTCGGGAGCGGCTGGGCGATGACGGAGATCGACCTGCACGCGCTGGAGTACGACCGCAGGCGCATGAACACCTTTCCATCGAACCCCGCTCCATCGGACCCCGCCGGGTACGTCGTCGTTCCGTTTTCGCTCGACACGAGGCTTTCCCTCGACCCCGGCCGCTTTTTCCTGCACCGCCCCGTTGCCCCGCATCCCTTCGTCCCGGGGGACGAGGGGGAGAAAAACGCGCGCTGCGAGGCGATCCTCGACATGCAGGTGGCGGGGCTCGTCCGGAGGCTGGAGCACGTCCGGGCCCGGACGGCCGTCCTCGGCATATCGGGCGGGCTGGACAGCTGTCTTGCGCTGCTCGTGACGGCCAGAGCCTTTTCCGCCCTCGACCGGCCGGCGTCGGATATCCTTGCGGTGACGATGCCCTGCTTCGGCACGACGACGCGCACGAAGTCGAACGCGCGGCGGCTCTGCGGGGCGCTCGGCATCGACTGCCGCGAGATCGACGTCACCGATTCGGTCAGAGGGCACCTGCGCGACATCGGCGCATCCGAGGAGACGCGCGACGTGGTTTACGAAAACGCCCAGGCGCGCGTGCGGACCCTGACGCTGATGGACCTGGCGAACCGGTCGGGCGGCATCGTGGTCGGCACGGGGGACCTCTCCGAGCTCGCGCTCGGCTGGGCGACCTACAACGGCGACCACATGAGCATGTACGGGGTGAACGCCGGCGTGCCGAAGACGCTGGTGCGGCATATCGTGGGCCACGTCGCGGAAACGACGCCGGCCCTGATGGAGGTGCTGACGGACATTCTGGCGACTCCCGTGAGTCCGGAGCTGCTGCCTCCCTCGGGAGACGCCATCAGCCAGCAGACCGAAAACATCGTCGGCCCCTACGAGCTGCACGATTTCTTCCTGTACCACATCGTCCGCCGGGGCCGGCCGCCTGCGAGGGTCGCCGCGCTCGCCCGCGTCGCGTTCGGGGACGCTTATTCCTCCGGGGAAATTCTGAAGTGGTTGAGGGTCTTTTACCGCCGATTTTTTGCGCAGCAGTTCAAGCGCAGCTGCCTGCCCGACGGCCCCAAGATCGGGTCGGTCAGCCTTTCGCCGCGCGGCGACTGGCGAATGCCCAGCGACGCCGCCTGCGAGGCGTGGCTCAGGGAGCTGGACGCCCTGGAGCCTGAGCTCGCAAAACTCGATCCCTGACGATTTCGGATCGCCGCAACACAGCGTCCATAACCTCAGGACCGATTCCGTGAAGGCATCGACCAGGCCGACGGGCGCCAGTGGGATGTGATAGACTGTGTCCGAGCGGTTGTGCATATGTCTGTAGCTGGAGATGCCGGAATCATGACGGAAGAGCTTCGTGACGCGTTGAATCTCGCGAGAACCTCAATAGAACGAAAACTTTATTTTCTGGGGTGGCTAAACACTGCTGTCAACTTAAGCGCTTTTTGCATATTTCTCTTTTGGTAACTTCTGTAAAATGGGGCACCTGCGAAGAGAAGATTATGCTCGCAAACTCCTGTTTTGCCCTTAAGTTGACAGCAGTG
>JAISSA010000095.1 GCA_031273365.1 Synergistaceae bacterium | reverse complement strand
GCCTATTCCATTCAGCAGACGAGGGACGGCGGTTATGTTGTCGCCGGATACACATCCAGTGCCGACGGCGACGTGTCCGGCTTTCAGGGAGGCTGGTCCGATTGCTGGGTGGTGAAGTTGAACGCGACGGGAAGCATCGAATGGCAAAAGGCTTTTGGTGGATCAGATTTTGATACTGTTACCTCCATTCAGCAGACGATAGACGGTGGTTATATTGTCGCTGGAAATACTGTGAGTACCGACGGCGACGTATCCAGCTTCCACGGTAAAGGCAAAAGAAATATCTGGGTAGTCAAGCTGAACGCGAAGGGAAGCATTGAATGGCAAAAGACCCCCGGCGGATCAAGGTGGTCTGATGCCAGCTCCATTCAACAGACGACGGACAGCGGTTATATTGTCGCCGGATACACATCCAGTGCCGACGGCGACGTGTCCGGCTTTCAGGGAGGGTGGTCCGATTGCTGGATGGTGAAATTGAATGCGAAGGGAAGCATCGAGTGGCAAAAGGCTCTCGGCGGATCAGATCGGGATGAGGCACGGTCCATTCAGCAGACGGCGGACGGCGGTTATATTGTCGCTGGATGGACGGAGAGTACCGACGGCGACGTGTCGGGCAGTCATGGGAGCCGGGATGCCTGGGTAGTCAAACTGAAATAGCTGAAATAATTCGGAGGGTTTCCACACCACTGATTGTGATACGTTCCGTGTATCCGTTCAGGGCACGGGCAGAATATTTCGCAGTAAAATAGCAGAGCATAAAAATTTGAGCCCATAACAACGAGGAGAGTGCGATGTCGTGAACGGAGACGCGCAAAAAGGCGTGAAAAAAGATTTGATGACCCGGTTGGTCCACTGCGGCGGAAACGAGGCGGCGAAGAAAACGGCTCGGTCCGTCTCGGCGCCCAGGGTGTTGCCCGTGTATATGAGCAGCGTCTTTTCCTTCGACGACGTCCCCTCGCTCGACGGCGTTTACGAGGGAACGCAGCAGGGTTACGTGTATTCCCGCATGGCGAACCCGAATTACGACGCGCTGCACGAGGTGCTGGCCGCCGCGGAGGGGTGCGACGGGGCCGTTTCGTTCGGCTCAGGCATGGCGGCCATCATCGCCGCCATTCTGGCGAACGTTTCGACGGGCGATCACATCGTCTCCTCGCCCGTTCTCTACGGCGGCGTCTACGATTACCTGAAAAACGAGGCCCCCCGCTTCGGCATCGAGGTCGATTTCGTCGACTTCGAGCGCGACGGTCCGGAAAACTTCATGAAGCCCAACACCAAAATCGTCTACACGGAGACCATATCCAACCCCCTCATGGAGGTCGCAGACCTGCAAAAGACCGCCGAAATCGCCCACAGACACGGCGCCGCGTTCATCGTGGACAACACCTTCGCCACCCCGGTCCTCTGCCGCCCCATGGAGTTCGGGGCGGACATCGTCGTCTACAGCGCCACCAAATATCTGGGAGGACACAGCGACATCACCTGCGGCGCCGCGTTGTCCGACTCGGCGACCGTGACGCGTATGCAAAGGCTCGCGACGCTCTACGGCGCCATCCCCGGCCCCTTCGACGCCTGGCTTCTGACGCGCAGCCTGCGCACGCTCGCGCTTCGGGTGCGTCAGCACAGCGACAACGCGCAAAAGCTGGCGGAATACCTCGAAAGACATCCCAAAGTGGAAAAAGTCCACTACCCCGGGCTCCCCTCCTCCCCCTTCCACGCCATCGCCGCGAAACAGTTCGACGACGGCAGGTTCGGGGGGATGCTCAGCGCGGACATCGTCGGCGGGGAAAAAGGCGCCTCGCGTTTCATCGCGGCCTGCGAAAACGTGAAATTCGTGCCGAGCCTGGCCGGGGTGACGACCTCCATATCCTACCCGGCGAAAACATCCCACAGGGCGTACACGCCGGAGGAGATGGAGCGATGCGGCATCTCCATGGGGCAGTTGCGCTTTTCCGCGGGCCTCGAATGCATCGAGGACGTCATCGCCGAGTTCGACAGGGCCTTCGCCGACGTCTGACGGCTCAGGCCACAGGGCGCAGCCAGACGGCTGCGGATTCGTCGCGCGGCATCACAAAAGTGCGCCCGTCGAGGGAGACCGTCACGGAATCCTCAACCGACGCGTCGAGGCATGTGATGCACGCGCCCGTGGTAAAACCCAGATTTTGCAGTTTCCTGCGAAGGGCTTCATCGGCGGAAAGCCGAACGACGGAGCCCTTCTGTCCGGTTTCCAGCACAGAGAGGGGGCTCGACAGGTCCACACGATTCTCCATCGCGGCGAACATCTCGTCCACCCAGGGCGCTCGCTCGGCGCGGGAGCGCCGGAAAAACTCCAGCATCGCGAAAAGCCGCTCGTCCGTAACGGTGTCCATATAGTGCTCCATGCTGCAGGCCATTTCCGAAGAACGGTCCCTGTCCACGCCCAGGAGTTCGTGAAAAAAAGCCCGCAGCCCCTCGTGACGACGATAAACCATAAGCCCCTTCTGCCGGCCGTCCCTGGTGAGGTGGAGCGCACCATAGCGTTCGTGTTTCAGCAGATTGACCTCGACCAGTTTCTGTACGGTAGCCGTGACCGTCCCCTTGGTTATGCCAAGGCGTTCAGCCAGATCGGTTACGGTGATTTCACGGCCGGTGCATTCGAGCAGAAAAATTTCCTCAAGGTAGTCCTCAGTACGAGCTGTTATCATAATTTACCCCCGGCAATCCGTCATCCGTCGGCCCGTCGCAACCGGCTTTCAAATCGCAGCCCACGGCTTTCCTGCTTCACATATGAATCTCTTCCAAGCCTCTTCAATTCCAATCTGCTTCAATTCCAATCTGCTTCAATCCTAATCTGCAGGGCCCCGCCTGTCAAGAAATTTGGCGCATGGACTCCTGAAGCCGGACAGGCGACATATGCGGCATGTGTGACATAATACCTGAGTCGCCCTCCGCTGGTCGAGAGGTCGCCGATGCTCAATCGACGATACCGAGGAGAAAAATTTTGGACGCTAAAATTTCGAGGAGTGAATTTTTGAAGGGTAAATGGCTTACGTGCCTCAAAGGCTGCCTCTCGAAACCCGAGGACCTCGGCACGGGATCGGTCGGGCTGACGTTGATTCGGATGTCTCTGCCCGCCGTCGGCATGATGCTTCTGAACACGCTTTTTTTTATGGTGGACACGATCTTTGTATCATGGCTGGGAGAGCTTTCCACGGCCGCCGTATCTCTGACCTTTCCGGTGAACATGGTGCTGTTCTCCCTGCTCGAGGGCATTGTGGGAGGGATCACCGCGCTGGTCGGGCAGAACCTGGGACGCGGGGACTCGGCGACGGCCCGAAAGATCGCCCTGTCGGGGCTGGCGCTGGGGTATTTCCTTTCTCTCATGATGACCCCCATGCTCTTTCCGGACATCTCGGCCGTCGTTATCAACCAGCTCGGCGCGTCGGGGAACGCGGATATCCTGAAAATAAGCTACGCTTACAACATGTGGCTGCCCCTGACGGCTCCGCTGATTACTTATATGTACGTCTCGAACTGCATCTTCCGCTGTCGGGGCGACATGGTGACGCCCCTGATCTGTATGGCGATCGCCAACCTGGTCAACGGCGTTCTCGACCCGATTTTCATTTTCGTCCTCGACCAGGGCGTGGGCGGGGCGGCCGCGGCCACTTTCGTCGGGCGCGTCTTCGCCATGGCCTGGCTTCATCGCAAAATGAGGCGCAGCGACCTTTCCATACCCCTCCTGCCGCCCTTTCAGTCGGGCCTCCTCAAATACTGGAAGCCCATAGCCCTCATCGGTTTTCCCCTCACGCTTTCGGTGGGCAGCATCGCGTTCGGCTTCGGCGTCGTGAATCGCATCCTCGCGTCCTTCGGCCATCACGCGGTCGCGGCCTGGATGCTGAGCATCCGCGTGGAGGATTTTTACTTTACCGTCTCCATGGGCGTCAGCTCCGCCCTGACTCCGTTTCTGGCGTTCAACTACGGGCGGCGCGACCTGAGGCGGATGATGGAGGGGATACGAAGCGCCATGTGGATTGCGGGCGTCATGATGCTGACGGCCGGTTTTTTTATCTTTGTCTTTCCTCACGTGCTTCTCGGGCTTTTCCGCCCCTCGGAGCGGGTGATGGACCTCGCGGTGCGATCCATCCGCGTCAGCCTGCTCGCCTGCCCGGCGGTCATCCTGCAGATCATGCTGAGTTCGGCGTTCGTCGCGACGGGATATTCCCTTTTCGGAACGATGGCGCAGCTGATGCGCTCGGTCCTGGGTCGTATCCCCACGGCGTATTTTTTCGCCTGGTGGCTTGGAGAGCGGGGCATCTGGTGGTTTCAGCCCGTTTCCTGGGTGCTCGGAGCGGGCGTCGCCTGGGCGTGCTTCGTCCACATGATGAGAAAAATACGGAAAGATTTTTCGCTTCCCTGATTTTTTCCATATTTTTCTCGAAGAAACTCTAAACTGTCGAGTAGAATATAGGCGGGAATGCGTGATTTTTTTAGAATGACTGTAAACGTTCAGGCCCGGGTGGGCGATGTGGGGCCTGAACGCTTGCGAATGACTTTCAGTTAAAAATAACGAGGATAACGATGCCCGACGAGATGAATTTAAAGCCTCGCCCTATGAATGGCCCTATGAATGGCCCTGTAAATGCGGCGTTTTTTTTCGTTCTGCTGATCGCTGTACTCTTCGGTCCGCCGCGGGAGTCCGTCGCCGACGTCGTTTCCGCCGACGCGGCATGGCAGGAGACCGGGCTTCAGGAAGACTGGGTTCCGATCCGCACGGAGAACGCGGGAATGCTTTCCCTGCCCCCGGAGTGGGACGTCATTTTGAAGGACGACGTCACGGAGCGGAGCCCCGACTTTTCGTCCGGTCTGACGTTTAACGTGCAGCAGTCGCTGTACGCCAGGTTCGGCACGTTTTCCGCCGACAACTGGGGCGCCCTTCAGGTTTTTTCGATGTGGGGCGTCGATCGGGAGGGCAGGGTCCGCACCCTTCCGGCGGATGTGCTGTCGGATTCGGAAGGCCCTCTTGTGGCGGGATTGCTGAATGCCCGTTACGGGCGCGTCCGACAGGTGAGCAGGAATCTGCTGAACACGGATCTGAAAGATATCTCCATCACCACCTGGGAGACCGGCTTCTCTCCGGCAGAGGACACGCGATACGGATCTGTCGCCCTTTTTCACGGAGAAAAGCTGATCCTCGTGCTGATAAGGTACCTCCCCAGGTACGAAGAACACTGGCAAAAACAGTTTGAGGCCATCGTCAACCGCTGGGTGACGTCGCTGATCCTCGTTCCGGGGCTCATGCCGGACTCTCCCGCGCTTCCCCCTCTGCCCGAGGCGGCTGTCGCCGCGGCGCCCGCCGGTCTCTCCGCTTCCTCCGGCCAGCCGGTCATCGCTCAGGACAGCTCCTCTGGCGTTATCGAGGCCGCCGCGCCAGCTTTGGGGGAACTGAACCTCGCTGCATACGGATTGTATGCGGGATCCGCCGCTCTGATGCTCTGCGTGTTTTTCGCACTGCGGCGTCTGAAATTCTTTTTTAACGCAAAGAGCCTGAAAGCAGAGAACCTGAACTCAGAGAATCCGGAAGCGGAGAATCCGGAAACAAAAGATTTGCAGGCAAAGGACGAAAACGACCCGGAAATTTTAACCGCGGAGCCTGCGGAAGGCGTAACGGAGCCTGAAGGGGCGCAGGAAGGCCTTCTTCCCGCGTCGGCGGCCCCGGAGCCGGAAAAATCTGTGGACTTCGATGAAACCGTGGTCCAGCTCTTCGATTCAGTCTCCGCGGAGGACGGCGGGGAGGTTTTTCTGTCTCCCCTGAGCCTGCATGACGCGCCGCTGAGTGGCTCGCCACTGAGTGGCTCGCCACTGAGCGGTTCGCCGCTCCTGCCTCCGAACGACGCCCCGCCGGGCAGCGCCGATGCAAAAGACGCGACGCTGCCTGGCGGAGAAGCGCGGACTCTTTCCGCGGAAATGGGCTTCGACAGGGTTTATACTCTTATCGATCAGGCGCTGAGCACCATAGAGGCATCCGAAAACGTGATGCCCGTTACCCGTTATTATTCCAACATGGAAGAACTCCCGGACCTTTCCGATTTCCCCGTGCTGGATTCGGCAGAGGCGGAGAGCGCGGATGACGGCGGCATGGATTTGGATGTGGATTTGGATTTAGATTTGGATGTGAATTTGGATTTGGAGGAGCATCCGGCGTCGATGGCCCCGCCCCCCTCCAGACCGGAGTGGCTCTGCTTCTGTGCCTTTGTCCTGATGGCAATGGGAGATATAACGGCCTCCCTGCTTTTTGTGGAATCCACCGGAGTGGAGCATTTGGTTCCCAAAGCGTGGGAAATTCCGTTTATCCTTTTCGGCAACAGTTTCGCCCTCCTGGGGCTGTCGTGCGCCGGGGCCCTGGCCGTTCGATTTTTGCTCCTGCGCCGTCCCCTGAAGGGAAGGAAATTTCCCGTGTTTCCTGCGGTCCTCTCTGCCCTTGCGGGAGCCTGCCTGTTTTCCCTGAGTTTCCTGTCCTTCTTCTCCGTTCTGCCGAATGTTACCGTCATGCGGGGCTGTGCTCTGGCGGTAAGCGTTTATCTTTCGTATCGCATCCTGACGCATCGGCGCTCCGGGGCCGAGGACCTGAAAGAGCCGGAGCTCCCGAAGGAGGAGGCCCCGCCGGAGGAGTTCGTCGAGATGAAGCCCTGGATTTCGGAGCCCGTTCGGCAGAACGAAATGGACGATGAATCGCGAAAGCGGCGGATCGTCGAGAACGTTTTTCAGCGGGCCGGCGAGATTCTCGAGGGCATGAAATCTGCTTTGGGGGTGTCATACGCTCTGGATACCCTTAGATATGAAATTCTCGGAACCCTGTCCGACGAAGGAAGTATGCAGCAAATCCTGCAGGTGAAGGAAACGACGGAAGGCCCGTGGCCGGATTGTTTTATCCTGAAACTGAGCGGCAGGGTCCTCCTTGGCCTGGTCCGGACGGGACGTTACCACATTGGCAGGGGAGTTCTGAGCAGCGAGGGAGAAGACCTGGCAGGTCTTTTCCGTTACGTCAGCGATGAACGGCTTCGACACGGATGCGACACGCCCGACGAGGTGCAGAAAATGATCGACGCCATGCGGCGCGCCGTCGAGGAGCTGGGCTGACGGCCCATATATTTTTGCATGACTGTACAGTTGCTTCATGTAAAGGTCGGGAGGGTACTTACTTCCCCGGAACGGAGAGCCGCCACCCTCTTTTCAGCGACAAACGGGTTCGGATCGCAGTGGAGGGGAAGTACTCTCCCGACCTGAGGCAATTTAACAGTCATATACTTTTTATAAGGAAGGAAATTCGATGAAAGAACACGCGATGGACTTCAGGCTGTGCCTGCTGAAAGAGTCGGGGCAGATCGGGGATGCGGTTTTCGAGCAGGTGCGCGGCCTGGTGCGTTTTCTTGAGAAGTGTACGGGCGCGGAGCTGAACGAAGATAACTCGGCGATGCTGGTGACGCATTTCGCCGTCGCGGCGGAAAGGCTGCGCCGCGGAGAGGACGTCGGGGCAATGGAGGACACGGCACGCCGGCAGGTGCTCGCGAGCCCGTCCTGCGAACGCGCCGCCTTTCTTCTGGACGACTGGCTCGCAGAGCTGAACGTTTTGGACGCCGGCAACGAACGGGATTTTCTGCTGCTGCACCTCTGCGTTTTTCTCGAAAACCTGCCAGAGACGTAGCGTTTAGAATTGAAACGAAGGAGAGGGAACGATGGTGCGCATTATCGTAGGCGGACAAATGGAAAAAGCGCGTATCGCGGATCTCGTGCGAAAATTGGGAGGGGAACGCGTCGAGGTTCAGGTCAAAAGCGATCTCGAGGCTGCAATGTCCGTCAAACGGGGAGAGGCCGACTGTTATTTCGGCTGCTGCGCCACCGGAGGCGGAGGGTCCCTCGCGGGCGCCATCGCGATTCTGGGATATGGACAGTGCGTGTCCGTGTCCATGCCGGGCATCGCCCCGGACAGGAATAAAATCGAGCAGGCTGTGGCGGAGGGGAAAAAAGCGTTCGGCTTTACGGACGGACACGTGGATTCCGCCGTTGCCCTGCTGATGGAGGTTCTGCTGAAACGGGAGGCCGCACTGAAAAACCCTTCCGCGGAATAAAACATTGAGAAAGAGAGAACGCGGAGAATGCAAAGCGACCTGTACTTCAGACTGGAAAAAGCCCGCAGACAGACGTCGGTCGTCGCGGTAAACGAGGACGCTCTGAAGGAAGCCGGGGGGAAAAACGACGGCTTCCTCTGTTTTGGCGTGAAGGACACCGATCGTTTCCCCGTCGACGTGTTCAGGCGTCTTCGGGAGGACGGAGACTTTCTGTGGCTGACGGTGGATCGCATGGCGGACAGGGGCCGCAGCATCGACACGGGACTCGTCAACCCTCTGACCTATCGACCGATGACGGGATCGACCAGCGGCGGCGCGATCAACGTCCTTCTCGGCATCGACGATTTTGCGCTGGGGACGGACGGTGGCGGGTCCGTTCTCGCGCCCGCGCTGGCCTGCCAGTTACCGTCCTGTATGCTGAGCGGTCTGGGCGTGTTCGTCGAGGGGGACGTCGCGGCCTCAAGGGACGGACTTGCGCGGAAAGCGGGCGTCGGCGTCATCGGGAAGACCCTGGACGTCGTCGAAAAGGCGGTAACCGCGATCGTGGGCGGGGAACTTCCGCCGCAGAAGCTGTGTCCCCGTGTCGCGATCCCGCGGAAGGGAGATCTCCGGATGCCCGGGGGCGAGGATATGGCGGAGAAGCTCGATTCCTTTGTCCGGGACCTGAAGGACGCGTTTTGTTTTGAACCCGTCGACATGCGGGGCGCGGAGGATCGGAAAAAGGGAATCGACGTCTGCCGGAAGTGTTTCGAGAGCAGCTTCGACCTGATCCTGACGTACGAGGGGCCCATCGACGTCCTGGGCTACGGAGAAACGATACCCGCGATGTTCGACGGCATCGGCCCGGAGCTGGCGAAACGGGGCGGGAAGTACCTGCTCAGGTCCGCCAGCCCCTGCGGCGCGACGGCGCTGACCGTCCCGTCGAGCGAACTGGCGTCGGGTTTCGTCGTTCTCGCGCCCGCCGGGATGGACGCGGCGGCCTCCGCCTTTATGATGGCGGAGCTCCTGACCCGGCTCATAAGGCTGCCCGACGCGTTCGTTTACTGTTTTCTGAGGTCGGAGCGTTCGCACAGGGGCTTTCAGGCGCCGGAACGGCAGAACGCGCCATGAAGACGACCCCCCTGAAAAGCCTGAGCGTCGACGAGGCCAAAGCAATGCAGTTTCGTCTGGTGGACGCGGCGACCCGTCGCTTCCGGGGAAGCGAGACGCTCTCGAACGGAGACCTCGGGGTGTGTCCCGAGGCCGGACGTCCCCGGACGACGGAGACGGTGGAGCGCGTTATCGCCGATTTTTTCGGCGTGGAAGCCGCCGCGCTCGTGCGGGGCGCCGGAAGCGGGGCGATACGCGCGGCGGTGTGGTCCGTGGCGCGGGGAGGGGATGCCGTCCTGGTGCACGACGCTCCCGTTTACAGCACCACGGAAAGCCTGTTCGAGGCGATGGGACTGCGGGTTCTGCGCTGCGATTTCAACTCCCTTTCCGCGCTTGCGAAGATCGCCGGGGCGGAAGATTTTTCCTTTGCGCTGGTACAGCACGCGCGTCAGAGACCGGAGGACAGCTACTCCATGGAAGAGGTCCTGGCCGTCCTGAAGCGCTGTGCTCCCCGAACTCCCGTCATCACGGACGAGAACTACGCGACGCTGAAGGTTCCCGCCATCGGCGCTCAGCTCGGGGCCGACCTTTCCGCTTTTTCGACCTTCAAACTGCTGGGCCCGGAGGGAACGGGCTGCGTCGTCGGCAAAGCCGGTCCGATCGCGCGCATTCACGGGGCGAACTACTCCGGCGGCGGTCAGGTTCAGGGACATGAGGCCATGGAGGTCCTGCGCGGGATGATCTACGCCCCCGTGGCTTTGGCGATTCAGGCCGAGGTCAGCGAAGAGCTGCTGTCGCGGCTGAAAAACGGAGAGGTTCCGGGCGTCGCGGACGCGGTCCTGGCAAACGCCCAGTCGAAGGTTCTGCTCATCGAGTTCGAGCGCCCGATCGCGCGCGGGGTGCTGGAGGCCTGCGATCGTTCGGGTGCGGCTCCCCGTCCCGTGGGAGCCGAGTCGAAGTACGAGTTCGCGCCGATGTTCTACCGGATGTCGGGAACTTTTCTGAAGTCGGACCCCTCGCTGTCCGAGCGCATGATCCGCGTCAACCCGATGCGCGCCGGGGCCGAAACGGTGCTCCGAATACTGCGGGCCGCGATGCGGGAGGCGGAGTCGCGGTAAGGCCGCGGCGAACGCTTTTCTGCAGGCTATCGATAAAATTTATGTTTTATGTAAGGAGGGAATGCTCGTGAAAAGTATAAAGGAAACCCGCATATCCATCATCGGGGCGGGCGCGTTGGGCGGCGCGGCCGCTAGGGGACTCGCGAAGGCGGGCTGTAAGGTTCTGGCGTCGGATATGCACCCGGAGAGGCTCGGGCAGGTGCGCGAGGATGGGGTCGAGCTGACCTCCGACAACGCCAGGGCCGTATCGGAGGGCGAGGTCGTGATGTTCGCCCTGAAACCGCACCTGACGCCGGACGTCGTCAGGGAACACGCGCCCCTTCTGGAGGGAAAGCTCTGTATCTCTCTGGCCGCCGCGGTGACGCTGGAGATGTTGAAACGGATCGCCCCCGGGGCTCGATGGGCGCGTGCGATGACGAACATCTGCGCGGCGATGAACTGCGCCTTCACCGGCGTTGCGGGATCGGGCTCAATCACGGAGGCGGACAGGACCTGGATGAAGGAAGCGTTCGGCCTGCTCGGCCCCGTCGAGGAATCGGAGGAAAAAAACCTGGACGCGCTGACGGCCCTGACCGGCGCCGCACCGGCGTTCTTCCTGTCGCTGATGGAGGCGGCCGCGATGGGCGGCATCCACGCCGGAATTCCGAAGGACCTGGCCTATAAGGGGGCCATGAGCGCCATGCTGGGCGCGGCGCGTCTGGCGATGGAGGCCGGCAGACACCCCGCCGGGCTGCGCGACGACGTCTGCACCCCCGGCGGCATGACGATCGAGGGCATCTACGAGATCGAGCGGGCGGGCGCGCGGGCCGCGATGATGAAGGCCGTGCTGCTGACGGCGGAAAAGGGCAGGGTGTTGACGGAGAAGGTCGCCCTGCTGCTGGAAGCGTCGCGCTGAGTCATGCAGAGCGCTTCAGGCCCGGCGCCGGGGGGCGACGGCGGTGAAAAACGACGCTGGTTTCAGTACACCGAGCCGTCGATCCCATCGCCGTCGATTCCATTCGAGGAGAGAGCCTGGGGTGAAAACGCAAATTCCCTGGAAAAGCTAAAAAAGGAATCCGACGATATCGGGCGCGACGTTGCCGACAGGGGCAAGATCGCGGAAGAGTTGCGCCTTGAAATCGAAGCGAAAACAAAAGAAAAGAACTCCATGGACGATGAGATAAAATCTCTCGAAGGTCAGATCGATGCGATAAACGGCGAGATCGCCGATCGAAAGGAAGATTTGTCCAGGCGCGGGGAAGAATATGACGCGCTTAAGGAAAAAAAGAAAAAGATCTGCGATCGGAAGGACGGCCTCGAAGACTCTTTCAGGAGGCTGGCGGCTGAATGCGAAAAAGATTGCTCCGAATTCAGCGACGCCGTTGACGAGCTGAACGCCAGATACAATATCGACAGGGAAATTCTGGAATATTATCAAAACGATTTCACCGAACCCGTCGAAAAACTCATTGAAAACGCGCAGGAAGCCATCCGGAAGCTCGAGGAGCATATAAAATTCCTGGTCCTGGCCCGGCAGGGGAAAATTAAGGCAATCGAAAAGAAAAGTTCCGCGTCAACTTCGTGAGCTGCCCCCCCAAAGTATTGTGACGGGCCAGGCCCCGAGCCGTTGGGTTCGTCATACAGCGGTTCTTCTTCTTAATAATTTGTTCGGTATTTTAACTTTTCAGCTTTTGCAGAGGCTAGGAGCCTGTCGGACATAAGCAAATTATCCTTTGGGAACCCCTTCTCAAATACTTTTTTGAAGGGGGGAAGGGGTTTTTTTAGTCAGAAATCCTCCTTACTCTGCCCTCGGCTATC
>JAISSA010000251.1 GCA_031273365.1 Synergistaceae bacterium | reverse complement strand
ACCTGAGATTCCTCGCTGCGGCACTGGATGATGGCGTAGAGCGGGACGATGTAGAGCCCGCCGAAGAAGGACACGGCGAAAAGACACGCCAGGACCCCCAGGTTTTCAGCCGATCCCATGAAGTCGACGAGCCCGACCGCGGCCGCGGATTCGGGAAGCGGCGCGCGGGCGCTGACGAAATAAAGCAGGACGCTGGCCACGGATATTCCGATCGCGGCCCGGGGGACGTAACGCCCGGACACCTCGCCTTTCAGGATGCTGTTGCAGGCTAGGGAGCCCACGCCGATGCCCACGGAGAACACGGCCAGAAAGAGCGTCGCCACCTGTTCGTCGGCGCCGATGACGAGCTTCGCGTAGGTGGGAAACTGCGAGAGGAAGGTGGTCCCGACCAGCCAGAACCAGGATATGCCGAGGATGGAGAAGAAAATGTCCCGCCTCGGCAGGACGTCCGCGACGATCTTCACGGTCTCTCCGACGAAATTGGGAGAGACCCTCAGTCCGGGGTCGATGGGGACCGTCTTCGGAATCTGCCGGCTGGCCAGCCAGCCCGCCGTCGCGATGCCGACGACAAGAAGGCTGACCACATGGACGCCACCGCCGCTCAGGATCATGAGCCCGCCGCAGATCGTCCCAGTCAGGATGGAAAGAAACGTCCCCATCTGAATGAGGCCGTTGGCGGCGACCAGCTGGTCCTCCTCCAGGTGCTGGGGCAGGATGCTGTACTTCAGCGGACCGAAAAAGGTCGACTGCGCGCCCATCAGGAACAGGACGATCATCAGCAGGTGCACGCTCCGGAGGTAGAACCCCAGAGCCGCCCCGGCCATGACGGCGATCTCCGCGATCTTGACGATCTGCACCAGAAGGGACCGCTCGTATTTGTCGGCCAGCTGCCCCGCGGGGGCGGAAAACAAAAAGAAGGGCAGGATGAACACGCCCCCCGCCACGTTGACCAGAATCCGCGAGTCGTACCCGGCCTGCTCGGCCAGACGGTAGGTGATCAGCATCACCATGGCGCTCTTGAAAAAGTTGTCGTTGAACGCGCCGAGAAACTGCGTCAGGAAAAGCGGCAGAAAGTTGCGTGAACGAAAAAGCGCAAATTGATTCTGCGCCCCCCCCTCGTTTTGAACCTGGTCTTTCTGATTTTCCTCATTCTTTCGATAGCGCGCGGCCGATTCCTCCGATTCCTTCATGTCCCGGACTTTCGGATCACTCATTCGTCATTCATCTCCTCGTTCAAACGTGTAGAATAGCAGACAAATATTATATACTTTCTGGAGGTGCGTCGCTTTGAGCCTTGTGCTGTATAACGACCTGACGAAAGAGAAGGAAAAGTTCGTCCCCGTCCGGGAAGGACACGTGGCTTTTTACAGCTGCGGCCCTACCGTGTACGATTATTTTCACATCGGCAACGCACGTCCTTTTATCGTGTTCGACGTGTTGCGCCGCTACCTCGAGCACGTCGGATACGAGGTCACGTTTGTCCAGAACTTCACGGACATCGACGACAAGATGATCAACCGCGCGAACGCCGAGGGCATCACGGTCGCCGCGCTGGCGGACCGGTTCATCGAAGAATACCGGCGGGACGCCGACGCGCTGGGCATCCGCCCCCCCACGATCACGCCGCGCGCCACGGAGCACATGGAGGAGATCGTCTCCATCATCGGAAAAATCATGGAAAAGGGCCACGCGTATGAGGTCTGTACCCCGTCGGGGGGCAGCGACGTCTACTTCGACGTGCGGAGCTGGCCCTCCTACGGCAAACTCTCCGGACAGAGCCTCGACGAGCTGGAGAGCGGCGCGCGCGTCGAGGTGGGAGAGATCAAGCGAGACCCGCTGGACTTCGCGCTCTGGAAGGCCGAAAAACCCGGCGAGCCGTCGTGGGAGAGCCCCTGGGGCAAAGGACGTCCCGGCTGGCATATTGAGTGCAGCGTCATGTCCACGAAGTACCTCGGCTCGACGATCGACATCCACTCGGGCGGCGTGGACCTGACCTTCCCCCATCACGAAAACGAGATCGCCCAGACCGAGGCCGCGACGGGCGAGCCCTTCGTGCGCTTCTGGCTGCATAACGGGTTCCTGCTGATCGACAGGGAGAAGATGTCGAAGTCCCTCGGCAACTTCATGACCGCGCGCGCGGCCCGCGAAAAATACCCGCCGCTCGCGATACGCCTTTTCATGCTGAGCGCCCATTACCGTTCCCCCATCAACTTCGCGCCTGAGGGGCTGGAGCAGGCGGCCGGCGGCGTGACGCGCCTGCGCAACTCCTGGGCCGACCTGAAATACGCCCGCGCGTCGCGCGGCGAGAGCGCCTTCGCGGACATCTCCCTCTTTAAAGAAGAACTTGGGAAGCTCGACAGGGCCTTTTTCGAGGCGATGGACGACGACTTCAACACGGCCGCGGCGGTCGGCTCGCTGTTCGAGATCGTCCGGCTGATCAACACGTGGCTCAGGGACCATCCCGCGCTGCCCGCGGAGTTCTTCGACGCCGCGGAGGGGGAGCTGCGAAAGCTCGACGGCATCCTCGGCGTCATCGGCATCGACGAGGCGAAGGACGCCGACGCGGAGGAGATCGAACGCCTCGTCGAAGAACGCGCCGCCGCCCGCAAATCCAAAGACTTCAAACGCTCCGACGAAATTCGCGACGCCCTGCTCGACCGGGGCATCGTCCTGGAGGACACCCCGACGGGAACGAAGTGGAAACGAAAGCTGGGACAGGACGCGGGCTGACCGCCCGCCCGACGAGCGGGGCTCTGCCTGACGGGGCCCTGCCCCGAGCCCCGCTCAAGGGCCGCGGGCCCTTGAGAATCCCGTTTATTTCGGCGTTTCCCTGAGCCCGACGTAGCCGACTTTTTCGATCAGTTCCTGACCCTGCGGCGAGATCAGCCATTCGATCAGCTCCCCGACATGAGGGTTCTTCGTGCCGGCCGTCACCGCGAAAACATCTGCTGTGAAGGGGTAACTTCCGTCCCGTATGCTCTTTTCGGAGGGCTCGACCCCATCGATGGAGAGAAGCTTGACGCGGTCATCCGTGACTTCCCTTCCTGTCTTCCTGCGCGCATCACGAAATTTCACCATTTCCCGGGTGAAGAAACGGAAGGAGTAGCCGATCGACCCGGCGTAATCCCGATACATGGCGACTCTGCGAACCGTCCCCCCCATCGTTCCGCTGTACTCCGCCTGGAACGGAGGGGGCAGTTTTTTGCCCTTCATCACCTCCTCGACCATCGCCGTCTGACTGCCGGAGTTCTCCGGGCGCTGGAAGGGCAGAATCCTGCGGTCGTCGCCTCCGGCCTGCCGCCAGTTGGTGATTTTTTTGAGGTAAATGTCCTGTATCTGCCCGATCGACAGGTTGGACACGGGGTTCTGTCCGTTGACGAAAAAGACGAACGCCTCTCTGGCGATGGGCGTGAAGCGCAGCTCGACGCCGGCTTTTGCCGCGTCCTGCAACTGCTGCCTCGAGGGCTGAAGGACAAAAATCAGGTCCACGTCGCCCCGAATGAGCCTGTTGTACGCCTCGGCCGTCCTGGAGCAGCGAATATACCCGTCGAGCTTCGCCCTGTCCCCTTCGTAGACCGCGTTGACGACGGCCGCGTAAATCGGGAAAAACGACGTCGCCCCGTCGATGGTCGGGCAGTTTTTACTCAGGCGGAGAAACGGGGGAGTATCGAGCTTCGCCAGCCTGTTGTTCCTGTTCCAGGGCTGATAAACGGATAAATGCACGTCGTAGTCTATCGTGGCCCCCTCGCACCGCGTTGCCAGCGTGTCGTCCAGGCCCTGGCGTCGCTGCCACACGACGAGCGCAAACAGAGCGGTGATGAGAACGCAGGTTTGCAGGCCCCACTTTCTGTCGACGAGCTTTTTCCTCAGAGCAGCGCCGACGATGGCGAAGGAAACGATAAAAGGGACGCAACCTGAAAAGAAGATGACGAACAGGATCATGACTTCGGCAGACAAGGCGTTGTCGCTGCAGTAATTGATGACGATCCCCGAGATGAGGACCAAAACCGGAAGCGACAGCAAAGGCCAAAACCTTCGGGAAAAACTGTCCGGCAGCTCGCTTTTCACGGCGTGACCCCCGCCCAGGCACAGGATGATGAGGAACGCAGGAATCCATAAGGGCAGGGGATCCTCCATCCCGGACGTGGCGAAAATGAAAACCCAGGCGAAAAAAGCAATCAGAAGCGCAAGGATCTCGAGAATAACGGTTTTACGTGTGTAAGCCATTTTATTCACTCCCTGAGAGAATTTTTAGTAAGCGTTCAGGCCGGAACGGATACGATTTCAACTGTCCACAATGAAAAATTTAACGGGGTCAGGGGACTGGTCCCCTGCGGGGAGTGGGGCGGAGCCCCGCGGTCCTGGTGTTTTGGCGTTTGCTGAGATTTGCTGTAAAAAAAGCGCCCCGAAAAATCCGAGGCGCCTTACCGTCACATAAATGGCGGTCCCAGCGGGGTTCGAACCCGCGTTTTAGCCTTGAGAGGGCTACGACCTGGACCACTGGTCGATGGGACCGATTTTTCAAATCTATTTTTGAGCCACTTTCCAAATCCATTGCCGTATCGCTAATTGGCTGGGGAACAGGGACTCGAACCCCGATTACCTGATCCAGAGTCAGGCGTGCTGCCATTGCACCATTCCCCACCACCGCAACAGGCGCAATTTTATCAGAAATGAAGTCATTGTCAAGGTCAATCCCCCGTTAATTTATGAAGTCTCAAAACACGCACATTAAACAACCCACAAAACATCAACAGCCGACAGGACACCGAGCGCTTCTGTCCGGCCGGCTGAAACGCGCCGGAGCGCGTCCATTTTACACTGCGATATATTAACATATATATTGACAAGCATCGAAGAGTCCTTAAACTAATGGGGTATACGCGGAGACTGAGGAAGGGGCGGACTCTGAGCTTCAGGGGCGGCTCCGTCTCCGTCAGGTTTGAATACTTTCAGAGGGAGATGTTTTGTATGGGACGCGGATGTCGAGGGATCGGGTTTGGGATTTTTGTCGTTTTTGTTTTTCTTATGGCGTCTGCGATTGCCTCAGGCGCGGCGGAGGTCAGGGTGAAGATGTCCTTCACCGGTCCGGCGGACGCGAAGAACAACGCGCTTTACTATTTCGTCGAGCGGTTTACGAAGTACGCGGAGGAGGGCACTCAGGGGCGCGTGACGTTCGAGCTCTACCCCGACAGTCAACTGGGGTCCGAGCAGGAGCGCATGGAGCTCCTGATGAAGTCCGGGCTCAACCAGCCCGTGGCGGACATGGCCTCCTTCGCCGGGCTGGCGCCGGTCGTCCCGGAGCTTTATGCCTCCTCCGTTCCCTTCATGTTCAACAGCTACGAGGCGGCGCACCTCTTCTTCGACGAGGGGGAGTACTGGAAGAAGCTGGCGGCGCTTTTTGAGGAGCGGGCGGGCGGCGTGCTGCTCGACGCCGTGGAGGAGGGCGGTTTTCTGGCCTTCACCAACTCGAAGCGCGAGCTCAAAAGTCCGGCGGACTTCAGCGGGCTGAAGTTCCGGGGCATGGACGAGGGGCAGCTCGCCATCTTCCAGTCGTTCGGGGCCAGCGGCACGCCCATTCCGTGGGGAGAGCTGTACCTCGCGCTCAGGTCGGGCGTGGTCGAGGGCCAGATGAACCCGGCCATGTACATCATCATCGGCAGCCTCTACGAGGTGCAGAAGTACATGACCCTCGCCAATATCCAGTACTCCGACCAGTTTCTGGTCTTCAACGGCGACCTGTTCAAATCTTTTTCGCCCGGGGACCAGAAGGCGGTCCGCGATGCCGCGCGCAAGGCCAACAACGAGACGCGCGCCTGGATCGAGGTCGAGGACCTGAATCAGATCGAATTTCTGAAGGAAAAGGGGATGCAGGTCTACGCGCCGACGGTGGATGAGATGAACCAGTTCCGCACGCTGGGGCAGCCTGGTTATATCGAGTGGCTGAAGAGCCGGGTGCCGCAGAACTGGATCGACCTGGCCCTGAAGGAAGCGGAAGAGGCCAACGCGAAGACGGCCGGAAAATAACGCGGATGCAGGAAGGATTTAAAATGGAGGGCGGGGCAGCCGCCCTCTGCCGTAATCTGGAGCTTCTGAGCGCCGTTCTCGCGGTTTTTCTGCTGGTTGTGAACATCGGCGACATCGTGCTGGGCGTCATCATGCGCTATGTCTTCTCGCAGTCGATCATCTGGACGGAGGAGGTCGCGCGTTATTCTCTGGTGTGGCTGGCGATGCTGGGCGCGGCCGGCGCGTGCGCGCGGGGGGACCAGATGGCGGTCGATTTTCTCGTGCCCCGCTTTCCGCGTCCTCTCAGAATTTTTGCGGGAGTCATGCGCGTGGGGGTGCAGGTCTGCGTTTTGCTGACGCTGATCTGGTTTGGCGCGCAAAACGTCGGCGGAACGTGGCAGATGAAGACCATGGCCCTCGGGATCCCGAAGGCCATTCCACTGATGGCGGTCCCCATCGGCATGGGCATGTTGCTGGCGCAGGTTCTGGCGACGGAGTGGCGGGATCGGATCGCCGGCAACGAACGGAAAGGACAGCCCTCATGACCGGATTCCTGTTTTTGGCGTTCTTTTTCTGTCTGATGCTCCTGGGGATTCCCCTGTACGCGTCGCTGCTCTTCATCGGCCTGACCGGCATCCTCCGGACGGGCGACCTTTCGCTGTTGCGCGTCATCCCCCAGCAGTTTTTTGGGGGAATGGACGTGTTCACCCTCATGGCGATTCCCTTTTTCATTCTGACGGGCATTCTGATGAACTGCACCGGGCTGACCGACCGCCTGCTGGACTTCAGCCGCCTCGTCGTGGGCTCCGTCCGTGGAGGGCTGGGCTACGTCAACGTGGTGGGCAGCGTCATCTTTGCCGGCGTGAACGGAAGCGCGGCGGCCGACGCCTCGGCGCTGGGCGCCATCCTGATCCCCGCCATGGAAAAGGAGGGTTTCCCCGCCGGCTACGCGGCCGGCCTGACGGCGGGCAGCTCCCTGATCGGCCCCATCATTCCGCCCAGCATCTTCATGATCATCTACTCCTCCATGACCAACACGTCCATCGGGGGGATGTTCGCCGCCGGCGTCGTTCCGGGCCTCCTCCTGGGGGGCGCTTTCATGGTGCTCAACTGGGTGTACGTCCGCCGCTACAACGTCCCGAGAACGGACATGGAGGCCGTGAGAGCCCAAAAAAAGGCGATCCTGAGGCGCTCGTTTCTGGCGCTGCTCGCGCCGTTCATCATTATCGGCGGCATCGTGACCGGCGTCGTCACCCCGACGGAGTCCGGAGCGCTTGCGGTGACGTACTGCCTGCTGTGCGGGGCATTCGTCACGCGTCGGCTCTCGCCGCGCGCCCTGTGGGACGCGCTTTACGAGACGGTGCGCCTGTCGAGCGCCGTCTTTCTGATCATGGGCGCGGCCACCGTCGTGGGCTGGCTGCTGAAGTGGGAACGGGTGACGCAGCAGTTCGGGCAGATGGTCACGGACATGGGGCTGCTGAGCCATCCCTGGCTGCTGTTGCTCTTCCTGAGCTCCATCATCTTCCCGATCGGGATGTTCATGGAGGAGGTCGCGATTCTGACGCTGCTGACGCCGGTGTTCGCTCCGCTCGCGCAGAAGGCGGGCGTGAATCCCTTCCACTTCGGGATCGTGATGACGCTGAACGTCACGATGGCGCTGATTACGCCGCCCGTTGGCGCGTGCAACTACATCGTCGCCGCGGTGGGGCGGGTGCCGCTGGGGGACGTTTTCCGCGCCATATGGCCGTTTATCGCGGTCACCGCGACGGTGCTGTTCCTGATCATCACCTTTCCCTTCCTGACCGTCTCCCTGCCCGCCATGATGGGGTTTTAGGGAGAGGCAGACCGAATCGATTTTTACCTTGAAAACGTTTCGAGTGGATATTAAATTTCAATATTGAAGTTCAAGTCGGTACAGAGCAATGCTGGACGAGAACACGTCGATGGGAGCGCAGCGTCATGAATAAATTCATCAGGAGCATGAAAGACAGCGATAAAGTAATAAACTTCATGGGCGGCGTTTCGTATAAACTCAATCCCATCGACACGCTCAGGATGATAACGGCATCTTCCATCTTCGGAGAACCGGCTTATTACAGGGATGGGGAGTTTTCGACCAAAACGTTGAACGATGCTGTTTTCGGGATTGACGCCCTTTTTGCCCCGTATTCCATCACAAGCGACGAGTACGTGGGCAAAAAGACGTCGGAAATCATGGAGATCGTCATCGATGAAGCTCTCGAATACGATTACGGGGCGACCATCCGATGGGCGGAGGTATTGAGGCGCGACTGCCTGATGAGGCTCAACCCGCAGGTCATCATGGTGAGAGCCGCGTCGCACCCGAACAGGCGTGAATTTACAGAAAAAAATCATGGAGAGTTCGACAGGATAAACCAGTCTGTCATGAGTCGCGCGGATGAACCGGCGACGCAACTGACCTATTGGCTTTTCCGAAATAAATCCAAGAATCGCATCCCTGCCATCCTGAAAAGAAGCTGGGCGAAAAGACTCTCCCGTTGCACGAAATATGAACTTTTCAAATATCGCAACGCGGGGCTCGGTATTATCGACACGGTGAGAGTATGTCACGCCAAAGGCCCTGATATAGACGAACTCATGAAAACGGGCTCCATCGTGATTCGAGACGATTCGACGACCTGGGAAAAACTTCGGTCGGAGAGGCTTCCCTGGCGTGACATAACCGAACGGTTCGATCTTCCCCACATGGCGTTGCTCCGCAATCTAAGAGGAATTTTCGAGGAAACGGACGACGCCGCCTTTTGCGTTTCTTTAATGGAAAAGCTGAAAAGCGGCGTCAAAAAGGGCAGGCAGTTTCCGTTCCGATATTGGTCGGCGCTCAGGGCCGTGGAAAATTCAAAAGCGCACCACAAAACTGCGATAATGGACGCACTGGAGGAATGTGTCGATATAGCGACGGAAGAATTGCCGAAACTCAGGGGAAAAACAATGTGCCTTTCCGACAATTCGGGCTCCGCCTGGGGAACTTTCAATTCTGAATACGGCACAGTCACGATAGCCGAAATCGATAACCTCAGCAGCGTGATCACGGCGGCAAATTCAGACGAAGGGTATGTTGGAAAATTCGGCGATAGACTCATCGTCACTCCGATATTGAAAAGAAACGGGATTCTGAGTCAGAGCCGGACTATCTCAGCAAATCGCTGCAAAGACGTAGGCGGCTCCACCGAAAACGGCGTTTGGATTTTCTTCGACAATGCCGTCGACAAACGCGAACGATGGGACAATATCTTCATATACTCCGATATGCAGGCTGGACACGGGGGTCTTTACGGAACGGAAAAAGGTATCGCCGAATATTCCCGAAGGGGATTTTCGACGGGCAGATACGTGGACGTAGCGAAACTGGTCGCAAAATATCGCGATGCGGTCAATCCACAGGTCAATGTCTTTTGCGTCCAGACAGCCGGGTATCCCAATGTGTGCGTTCCGGAATACGGCTATAGAACGAACATCCTGTATGGATGGACCGGGAAGGAAATACAATTCGCCAAAACGATGGCGGATTTTTGGGACGAACTGGACGAAAGAAACTCAAAAAAATAACCCCCGCGAATGTCGTGAAATGATAAAAGGCGAATCCGCAACTCGATGCCCGAAGGCTGGTCGACTCTGTCAGCGATGCAATCATCTCACCCGCTGCGGGGGTCAAATTATTATACTATACATTTACGGGGAACTGTTAAAATTTCTACAACAACTACCCGATTTTACGCCAAAAAATGATCCTCGTGAATATCGCAGGCGATATTATTGTGCTCTCCCACTGAGCTACAAAGGACATCATTTTTGATGAACTTTGACGGGATTCGAACCCGCGACCCCACGGTTAACAGCCGATGTAATCGCCTTGCCCGCTACGAGGACCGAAGAAATTATACATCGTG
>JAISSA010000248.1 GCA_031273365.1 Synergistaceae bacterium | reverse complement strand
AATCTTACAACCTTTATAATTTTACAACCTATCCGTCTTTTTGTCGCGTTCGGCGAACGGTCAGGATTTACAGACGGCGAAATTGGGTATATTCTGTCTTCATCAGATCGAATCTCCCGGCGCTTTTCGACGCTTCGCCGTCGGCCCGGAGACAATCCCGGAGGTCTCTATGCCCGTTCAGTCTTCGTCTGTCATATCTTTTATCATATCTTTGCGCGATGTTTCCTTCGTTCTGCCGGATGGGCGTCCGCTGCTGAACGGGCTGACCGAAAGTTTCGGGAACGAGCGCGCCGCGCTGGTGGGGCGCAACGGCGCCGGCAAAACGGTTTTGTCCAAAATCATGGCCGGGCTGCTGACGCCCTCGTCGGGGACGGTAACGCGCGGGGGCATCGTCTTTTATCTCGACCAGACGATAACTCCGTCGAAGTTCAGCACGGCGGCCGACCTTGCGGGGGTGCAAAACGTTCTGGACGCGATCGACCGTCTGGAGCGGGGCCGTCCGCTGGAGCGCGACGTGGAGCTGGCGGACGGCAACTGGGACGTGAGGGAGCGTCTGATCCGGGAGCTGGCCCTCGCCGGGCTCGGTCACCTGACGCCCGAGACCCCCGCCTCGCGGCTGAGCGGAGGGGAGTGCACGCGGACCGCGCTCGTCGGGGCTTTTTTGTCCGGCGCCGATTTCCTGATACTGGACGAGCCGACCAATCATCTGGACGCCGGGAATCGACGGGCTCTGACGACGTACCTCGACGCGCGGGAAAAGGGCCTGCTCGTCGTCACCCACGATCGCGCCCTTCTGGAGCGGATGGAGCGCGTCGTCGAGCTCTCGCCTCAGGGCCTCCGAAGCTACGGAGGCAACGGAACCCTGTACGCCGAACGGAAGGCGGGGGAGAGGGCGGCGGCGTTCGACCGGCTGGAGCGCGTGAGGGCGGATCGCAGACGCGCGGCCGTCGAACAGCAGCGGAACGTCGAGCGTCAGCAGCATCGCAGCGCGCGGGGCAGGAAAAGTTTCTCCGACAAAGGTCTCCCCAAAGCGCTGCGAAACGCCCTGCGCGCGTCCGCGGAAAAAACGGCGGGAAAGCTGCACGAGACCGGGGACGAAAAGGCGGCTTCTCTCGCCGCGGAGGAGAAGGAGGCGTTCACGAGGGCGGAGATCGCGGACCCCGTCGTCCTGATTCCCCCCGCCTGTTCCGTTCACGCGGCGAAGATCGTTCTGCGGCTCTCGAGCCTGACGCTGCCGTGGGGGAGCCATGACGCGCCGATCGACGCGACGCTGACCGGCCCGGAACGCGTGGCGCTCGTCGGGCCGAACGGCAGCGGCAAAACGACGCTTCTGCGCGTTCTGAGGGGGGAGATCGAGCCCCGATCCGGCGCGTGCGAGGTCAGGGTCGTCTTTGCCTGTCTCGACCAGTTCGTCTCGTCGAACGGGGAGCGCTCGTCTCTGGAGCTTCTGCGTGCGGGCAGCGGAGGCGCGCTTTCGCCGGGGGAGGCAGGAACGCGGCTCGCGCAGGTCGGCGTCGCGCGGGAGCGGCTCTCGCTTCCGACGAGGGCCCTGAGCGGAGGGGAGCGTCTGAAGGTCGAGCTGCTCTGCGCAATCCATCGTGTGCCGTCCCCGCAGCTTCTGATTTTGGACGAGCCGACCAACCACCTGGATGCGGAGTCCGTCGAGTCGGTCGAAAAGATGCTGAACGCCTGGACCGGCGCGTTGATCGTCGTCTCGCACGACTCGCTCTTTCTCGACCGAATCGGGGCGACGCGACGGATCGAGCTGCACGGACGAAGCCAGGCCGCCGGCTGAGGCTCCGAACATACCGTTTTTTAACGTTGACGGGGAAAGCGCCCCAGGATACAAAAGAAAAAAATTAACGGGGTCAGGGGACTGAGAAAAATCCACTGCGGGGTTTTTGTCGGGGGGCAGAGCCCCGTGGTTTTGCGGTTTTTAATTTTTTTAATCACAGGGAGGGGTTACGTATGATCAGAACACGGGAAAGCTACCTTGGCGCGCTCAAAAAAATGCGGGCGAACATCCATAAAAACGGGGAAGCCCTTGCCGACGTCACCACGCATCCCGCGACCAGGCGGGCGGTGGAAAGCCATGCCCGCTGTCTCGATCGGGCCGGACAGCCCGGGTACGAGGACACTTACACGACCGTCTCGAGCCTGACGGGGCAAAAGATCATGCGCTTCAACAGCCTGATGAACAGCATGGAGGACATGATCGGCAATGCCCGGATGAAGCGGCTCAACTACCAGATCACCGGCGGCTGCGTCGGGGGGATGTGCGTGGGCTGGAACGCCTCGAACACGTTATGGGCGGTGACCGAAGAAATCGACCGGGAAAGCGGTTCCGATTATCACGAGCGTCTGAAAAAATGGCTTCTTTTTGCCGAAGAGCGGGGGCTGCTCGTGGCAGGCGCGCTCACGGACGCCAAGGGGAACCGCGGCCTCAGGGCCTCCCGGCAGGCCGACCCGGACGTTCACCTGCGGCTTGTGGAAAAAAGGCCGGACGGGATCGTGGTTCGCGGGGCTAAAGTTATGATTTGCGGCGTCGCCGCCTCGGAGGAAATTTTCATTCTGCCCGGCAACGCCTATAAGGAAGAGGACAAGGACTTCGCGCTGTCCTTCGTGGCGCCCAGAGACGTCGAGGGGCTGACCATCGTGGAGGCCCGCAGGCCCAGCGACGACCGGGAGCGTCAGGAGGGATTCGACATGCCGGAGACCGGGCACACCCAGGCCTGGCTCTTCTTCGAGGACGTTTTTGTCCCCAACGAGAGGGTCTTTATGTGCGGGGAGTTCAAACAGACCGGGAAGGTGATTCAGCATTTCACGGCCAACTACCGGGCCTGCATAGGGGCCTGCGTTTCCGGGCAGGGCGACGTGATGATCGGCGCCGCCGTCAACATGGCCCGGGCCAACGGGCTGCCCCATAAGACCTTCATGGACAAGCTGATACAGATGGCGATCAACAACGAAACGACCTATGGCGTCGGGGTGGGGGCCATCGCGCTGGGGAAAAGGGACCCGTCCGGCGTCTGGGTTGCCGACAGCCTGATGGCCCATACCAACAAGGTGCACGTGGCCACCCTGCCCTACGAGACCAAGCGGCTGTGTCAGGAAATCGGCGGCGGCATCGTCGAGACCGGCTGTATGCCCTCGTATCGGGATTTCACCGATGAAAAATACGGTTCTCTGATTCAAAAATACCTGAAGGCCGGGGACTGCTCCGCGGAATCGCGCGCCAGGGCGGCTCGTCTGGCGGAATGGCTGACGATCGGCTCCGGCGTGCCGGGCTGTATGCACGGCGGCGGATCCCCCGACGGCGCAAGGCTGGTCGTTCGGGCCAACACGCCTTTCGAGGGGTACGCGGAATGCGCCAGAAAAATCGCCGGCATCCAGGAAGAGCTGAAAGATCCCGACGTCGTGAAAAAATAACATGACGATCGGGTTTCTCCCCAGATGCTGTTGCTGAAGCGGGACAGCTACGACGGAGAGGGCATCGAATCCGCCGTGGCGGCCATTTTCGAATATTTCGGCGGGATCGAAAATTTCGTCTCGCCGGGCAGCAGGGTTCTTTTGAAGGTCAACCTCGTCGCGGGGCACAGGCCGGATCGTCGCGTGACGACGGATCCGTCCGTGGTCCGCGCGGCGGCGCGCCTCGTTCTGGACGCGGGCGGGCATCCCGTCATCGCCGACAGCCCGGGGATCGACGGCTTCGCCCGCGCGGCGCAGAAGGCGGGGTTCATGGACGTTGCGGGGGAGCTCGGCATTCCCTGCGTCGAGCTGACGGACCCCGTGCCGCTTCCCGTCGCGCCCGACGCTTCCTTTCATAAGATCGAGGTTGCCCGGCGGGTTCTGGAAAGCGACCTCATCATCAACCTGCCCAAGATGAAGACCCACGCCCAGATGCTGCTGACGCTGGGCGTCAAGAACATGTTCGGCTGCGTCGTCGCTCAGCGCAAGGCCGAGTGGCACTACAACGTCGGGCTCCGGCGCGAGGTTTTCGCGTCGCTTCTGCTGGACATCTGGAACGGGATTCGTTCCGCCTGCGGCGCTGGGATTCTCACGATCATGGACGGCGTGATCGGCATGGACGGATTTGGCCCCACGGGCGGCAATCCCTTTCCCTATGGCGTCGTGGCCGGAGCGACGGACGCCCTGACGATGGATTTCCGCCTGTGCCGGATGATGGGCGTCCGGCTCGAGGACTACCCGCTCTGGCAGGCTGCCGCGCTGCGCCACATGCCCCAGTGCGATCCGGACGAGGGCGACCTCGCCGGAGATTTTTCGGCCGAGCACGTCTGGAAAGGGCTGGACATCCCGAGACTGGACAGCCTGAGCGTTCTGCCGGTCCTCTCCCGGCTGCCCTTCGGTAAAATTCTGGAGCAGGCGCTGACGTCCCGTCCTGTCCATCTTCCGGACCGCTGCGTCGGCTGCGGAAAATGCGCGGGCATGTGCCGAGCCGGGGCTATAGCGCTGCGGGGCACAACCCTGAGTTTCGACTACGGGAAATGTATCCGCTGCTATTGCTGCCATGAAATGTGCCCGGCAAACGCCATCGAGTTCAGGGACGGATTACTGAGAAAAGCCATGAAATTTTTGAGAAAATAAATAAAGTAAAATAATAAATTTTTTAAATAAACGGGGTCAGGGGACTAAGTCCCCTGCGGGGTGCGGGGCGGCGCCCCGCGGTCTACCATTCAAGCCCAAGGGGGCAGGGCCCGTTCGCTCACTACGTTCGTCTCTCTGGCCCCCCTGGAACCCCCGATTACAAATCACTGCGTCGGGCCGATGCGGTTTATGGCGAAGCTGCCGTAGCCGAGGTCCTCGCTTTTTGTGGATTTTCCGGCGCAGACGCGCAGCATTTCGTCGAAGAGCTCTCCTCCGAGCTCCTCGATGGTTTTTGTCCCTGCGATGATCGGGCCGGCGTCGACGTCCATGTTGTCGCGCATGTGCTCGAACGTCGGGGTATTGGAGCAGACCTTGATGACGGGCGCTATCGGGCAGCCCGTGCAGGTGCCGCGCCCCGTCGTGAAGAAGATCGCCTGAGCGCCGCCCGCCACCATGCCCGTTATGGACTCGATGTCGTGTCCGGGGGTGTCCATGAAGATCAGGCCGCGTCGGGTCGGGCGTTCGGCGTAGTCGAGGACCTCCAGCAGCGGAGCGTCCACACCGGCCTTGCTGATGCAGCCGAGCAACTTTTCCTCGAGCGTCGTCAGGCCGCCCTGACGGTTGCCCGGGGTCGGGTTGGCCAGACGGATGTCCACGCCGTCGGCGAGAGCGCCCGCTTCGGCACGTCGGACGGCCGCGAACAGGCGTTCGGCCACCTCGGGGCCTGTCGCTCGCGTGACGAGCAGGTGTTCGGCCCCGATCATCTCCTGAGTTTCCGAGAGGATCGACGTGCCGCCCGCGCGGATCAGCCGGTCGGACGCGTTGCCCACCGCGGGGTTCGCCGACAGCCCCGACCAGGCGTCGGAGCCGCCGCACTCCAGCCCCAGAATCAGTTTCGAGATCGGCTGTTCCTCCCGGCGGAGCAGGGACATCTCCGCCAGCATTTCGCGCCCGATTCGCACGCCCCTGGCGGTGGTATCGAGGGTTCCGCCCTGCTCCTGGATGACCAGGGAAACGACGGGCTTTGCCGTCATGCGCGCGATTTCGCCGGCGACGTCCCCGGCCTGCGTCGTCTCGCAGCCCAGCCCGACGACGATGCAGGCCGCGACGTTCGGGTTCGCGCCGAAGCCGACGAGGGTCCGTTTCGTCTGCGCGGCGTCGGAGGGGAGCTGCGCGCAGCCGTGCTGGTGCGTCACGCAGACCGCGCCGTTCAGCTGCAGGGCGATGCGCATGGCCGTGTCGCTGGCGCAGACCACGGACGGCAGCACCAGCAGGTGATTCCGTATCCCGGCGCTGCCGTCGGGTCTCGCGTAACCCATGAAAGTCCCGCTCATCGCCTGTCCCCCCTGCCGCGCAATCCTTCGAGGTTGTGCACGTGAACGTGCGCGCCCTTCGGAATGTCCTCCGACGCCGCGCCGATCACCGACCCGTACTTGATCACGTTTTCGCCCTTTTTGAAGTCGCGCAGGGCGATCTTGTGTCCTGCTGGAATGGCCGTCACGGCCGTCAGCTCCAGCGAGTCCGATCCGCGCCGCACCGTCACTGCCTCCCCCTCCGCCGCGTCGCGGACGAGCGTCGCAACGTCGTCCTTCGCCGTGACGCTGTGCGCGTCGTGAGTCTTCGAAACCGTCACCTCGGCATCACTCCTTTGCCCCGGGTTTCACAGGTATTTCAGCAGGTCGTCGGCCTCCGGGATATCGACGATGTCCTGCGAGTAATGGACAAAGATCGCCTTCCGGTTTTCGTCGACGACGAAGACGGCGGGAAGCTGCTGTTCGTTGCCCTCGTACACGCCGTGCGTGATGCCCAGCTCCGTCGCCAGGGCAAGCCTCTTTTCGAGTTTTTCCTCGAATTTTTTGGGGCGGGGGGGCGTGCCGGAGGGGATGCCGCGCAGGAAATGCCCCAGATGGAGATATCCGATGTCGAAAAGGCGATAGAGCGATCCTTCGGGGTCGCAGATGATCTCGAACGCGATATCCTCTTCCCTGAGCTGAGCACGAATGGTTTCTGCGGCGCTTTGCAGCACGACGTAAACCTGCGCGCCCCTTTCGTGGAATTTATCGCAGTCCGCGGCGATATCGCGGAGCTCCAGCTGAGTCGTCCTGCATCCGTAGTAACGCAGGAAAAAAAGAACCTTTTTTGTCCCGTTTTTCTCGTTTTTTTCGTTGTCTCCCGCATAAAATTTTTTTTCTCCACCCCAGGGAGCAATAAAATCGAAATCAGGGATAACGCTGCCCGCCTCGTACCGTTTCGTCACGGACGCATTCCTCCAATTCAATAAAAACTGAAATTCAATAAAAACTGGATCCGATAAAAATTAACAGGACGGCCATATTATACAGGAAGCGCTCGAAAGTGAGCGGCGCTCGTTCGGGTGAGCGTTCAGGCTCAGGGGCTGCGTGTCCCCGTGCCCGTTCGGTTCCGGTCGGAACTCTGGACAGTTATCAGGAAATCTATATAAATAAGTCCGTTAGTTAAATTAACAGGTTGTCGCCGAAAATTTCGTACTTCATCGTGTATCCTGCTTGTCTGTGTGCACGGCCCTCGCGTCACGCGTTTTATCGTCCAACGAAGAGCTGTACAGGAGAAGAGCGACGGGGATCAACCCGACAATGCCGAACGCGCCCGCGTTGCAGTCATGATTTTTCCTGCCGCGGCGTCTCTCGCGCTCGCGTCTTTCGTACTCACGCCGCTCATTTTCACGTCTTTCGCGTTCACGTCTCTCATGTTCGCGCCTTCTTTCGTCGCGCCTTCCCTGATTGACGCCTGCGGCTTCACGCAGCATCTCGCTGCCCACAGACAACAGCCTTTCTATCAGCGGCAGGGATTCGCGCCGCTCTTCATCCGTGGGTTCCGGAAGCGCCGCGCCGACCGCCGTCGATAGCAAGAGACACGCGCAGAGCGCCGCTAAAATCTTTTTCATGCCGTTTCCTCCTGTTATTTATCTTCGATGCTGTCCAGAATTTCCTCGACGCCTGGGGCGCTTGCGTCACCGGCGATAAACAGCATGGCGTGCCTGCCTTCTTCCTCATCTCCGCCCACGATGACAACGGTTTCCACGCCGTCGTCCTCAAACGTGAACGTATAAACGTCATCCTCGAATACAGGTTCCGACGCGCCGAACTCCTCCGCGTAGGCCGCGGCCACTTCATCAAGGCTCATGCCGCCGTTTTCGGCGGCCAGTATCCCTACCGCCGCGCTGTCGTCGTCCGCACCGAGAAGAAT
>JAISSA010000215.1 GCA_031273365.1 Synergistaceae bacterium | reverse complement strand
TGATCGTGCCGGTTTATAATATCAACGAGGGATTTAACGAAGAGATCCTCAAAAGGAGCAGGACGCTTTCCGGCTACTCCGCCTTCACCACCAAGGTGCGCCGGCGCCAGTTGTCCGGTCATACGCTGGAGGAAGCCATTGAGCGTGCTGTCAGAGACTGTGTGAAGCAGGGCATTTTGGCCGACTTTTTACTGGCCCATGCGTCGGAGGTGATCAATATGCTGACAGCGGAATTTAACCTCGAAGAAGCTATGGAAGTTTGGAAAGAAGAGGCAAGAGAAGAAGGTATCGAAAAAGGTATTGAAAAAGGTATTGAAAAAGGTATTAAAAAAGGAAGAAAAGAAGGTATCGCAAAAGGAAGAAAAGAAGGTATCGCAAAAGGCAAGGAAGAAATGGCAAAGAACCTTTTGGTGCGCGGCATATCTCCTGACATTATTGCCGAAAGCTCCGGGTTGTCTGTGGATAAAATCCGGGCATTAGTGTCAGACTGAATTGAATGACTGCTGCCAGCTCAAGGACAAAACAGGTTCGCGTGCATGGCGTTCTTTTCGCAGCTTTCCTGTTTTGCAGAAGTTCCCCCAAATGAGTTGACTTGTACCATTGCTGAGAAGGCGGAACGATTCTGAGAGGATATTTTCCTGTAAAGGTTCAAATTCAGGGGGGCCTGCTTAGCCTTGGGTTTTACTGGCCCCCTCTGATTTTGAACGTTTACTTACGCCGTAATCGCCCCTCTGGCCTCGCGGGCTTTCGCGAGGATTTCGTCCCTGTCCAGGGTCGGCCATGCGCCGTTGAGGTAGAGCCATTTTCCGTTCACCATCGTGCCGCGAACGTCGGCGGACGAACCGGCGTAGACGATGGCGGCGGCGAGGTTGTCCTCGTTTACGCCCACGTAGTGGGGCTGGTCCAGGTCGACCAGCACGAGGTCGGCCATCCAGCCCTCGCGAATCAGCCCCTTGTTGACGAAGCCGAACGCGCGCGCGCCCTCGAAGGTCGCCATGCGCAGGACGTCGAGCGCGGGAACGCTCGTGGGGTTGCGGGTCACACCCTTGTGCAGCAGGGCGGCGCTCCGCATCTCGCCCCACATGTCGAGGCGATTGTTGCTCGATGCGCCGTCCGTGCCCAGCGCAAGCCCCACATTTATGTCGAGCCAGCGGTCCAGGGGCATCACGCCGCTGCCCAGCTTCAGGTTGCTCTGCGGGCAGTGAACGATCGTCACCTTCGACATATCGAGGTCGTCCGCCCGGTCGGGGTCCATCCAGACCCCGTGCGCCAGCGTCGTTCCGACGGTGTCCAGCACGCCGGTCTCCCGCAGGTAGTCGTCCGGCGTCATGTTCAGCTCCCGCCGGATGTAGTCCGTTTCCCATTCCGTCTCCATAAAATGGAAGTGAATCCCCACCCCGCGTTCTCTGGCGAGCGCGACGATTTTTTTCATATCGTCGAGAGGAACGGTGTAGGGGGCGTGCGGCCCAAGCTGCACCGTCAGCAGCCCCTCCCGTCCGTGCCATTTTTCGAACAGGCGCAGGCCGTCCCGGATGCTGGCCTCGATTTTGCGCTCCCCGTCGGGCCCGGCCACCCCGTCCGTGATCCCGCGGCAGAGCGCGCAGCGTATTCCCGCGTCGAGCGAGGCTTGGGCGACCCCGTCCATCTCGAAGTACATGTCGGCAAAACAGGTGGTCCCCGTCGCCAGCATCTCGAGAATCGCGGACGCCGTGCCCCGGTAGATGTGTTCGGGCGTCAGTTTCGCCTCGACCGGCCATATTTTTTTCTGAAGCCATTCCATCAGGGGCGCTTCTTCGCCGAGCCCGCGCAGCAGCACCATCGCCGCGTGGGTATGGGCGTTGACGAACCCCGGCAGAACGGCCATGCGTCCGCCGCCCTCCACGACCTTATCGGCCGCGGGCGGGGTCGCGGAAACGTCCATCAGAGACTGAATGCGCCCCTTCGAAACGAGAATATGCCCCCGATCCGCCCTCTTCCTGTCGCCATCGAGCATCAGAACATCTTTAAACAGAGTAGCCATCAAGTCCTCCCTTCGGGCTCAGATACAACCTCACGTCAGTCTTTCCAGCTTTTCATGTATTCTTTCTGCTCGGGGGTCAGCTGGTCGATTCTGACGCCCAGCGCCGCGAGCTTGGAGTCCATGACGGCCCGGTCCGTCTCCTCGGGAACGGGGTGAACGCCGGGGGACATCTTATGGGTGTAGACGTGGAGCGCGGCCTCGAGCTGCAACGAGAAACTCAGGTCCATGATCTCGATCGGGTGCCCGTCGGCGCAGGCCAGGTTGACGAGACGCCCCTCGCCCAGCAGGTTCAGGCGTCGCCCGTCCTTCATGACGTAAGTCTCGATGTTGTCGCGCAGGTGCTCGACGCGGTCGGCCAGTGCGGCGAGGTCGGGCTTGCAGATTTCAACGTCGAAGTGTCCGGCGTTGCCCATGATGACCCCATTCTTCATCAGAGGGAAGTGACGCCCGTCGATGACCCGGATGTTGCCGGTCAGAGTCAGGAAGATATCGCCGACCCGCGCGGCCTCCTCCATCGTCATGACGTCGAAGCCGTCCATCAGGGCCTCGCAGGCCCTGTGGGGGTCGATCTCCGTCACGACGACCCGGGCGCCCATGCCCGCCGCGCGTCTGGCGACGCCCTTGCCGCACCAGCCGTAGCCGACCACCACAACGACGCGGCCCGCCACGACCATGTTGGTGGTACGCATCACGCCGTCCCAGACGGACTGCCCCGTGCCGTAGCGGTTGTCGAACAGGTACTTGCTGAGGGCGTCGTTGACCGAGATCACCGGGAACTTCAGCACGCCGTCGGCCTGCATGGCCTTCAGACGCTTGACGCCGGAGGTCGTTTCCTCCGAACCGCCCGCGATGCCGGCTATCAGGTCCTGACGCTCCTTATGGATCAGGGCCACGACGTCGGCCCCGTCGTCGACGATGACGTTGGGCCTGAACTCGAGCACGTCGCGGACGTACCCGAAATATTCCTCCGTCGACATGCCGCGACGGCTGAAGACGTTCACGCCCCCCTCCGCCAGCGCGGCGCAGACGTCGTCCTGAGTGGACAGCGGATTGCTGCCGCAGGCGGCGACGGTCGCCCCCAGACGTTTCAGGGTGAGCAAAAGACACGCCGTCTTCGCCTCCAGGTGCAGACAGGCCGCTATCGTCGCGCCCCTGAAGGGCTGCGAAGCGCTGTATTTGTTCTCCAGAAACTGAAGCGACGGCATGTACTGCCGCGCCCATTCGATCTTCTTCGCACCGTGAGGCGCCTGTTTGATATCCGCTACCCTGTATTTCTCCACAACCGATCCCTCCATAACAATATACAAACATGCAATATAAAAACCAGGACTTAAGCAAAAGCTGCGGGGCTCTGCCCCACACCCCGCAGGGGACGCGTCCCCTGACCCCGTTAATCTTCAGGATATAGTGCTTTAACAAAAGGACGTACTGGTAAAAATGAGTTAAACCCTTTAAAAAACTGTTTTGAGCTATTCTAACTTTAGGCCTTTTACTTCAATTCACTATACGAAACGATAGGGTGCCCTGAAGACCCCGTCTTCCGTTATTATAGCGGTTATCAGTTCCGCCGGGGTGACGTCGAAGGCGGGGTTCCAGATTTTGACGGCCTCGGGGACGCTCTGTCCGTCAAAAAGACGACGCACCTCCTGGTCGGATCGGACCTCTATCGGGATTTCCGCCCCGGACGGAAGGGAGGGGTCCAGCGTGCTTCGGGGCGCAGCCGCGTAAAAGGGAACCCCGTGCGCGGCGGCCGCGATCGCCAGCATGTAGGTCCCTGTTTTGTTGGCCGTGTCGCCGTTCGCCGCGATGCGGTCCGCCCCGACGATGACGGCGTCGATCTTTCGCCCCTTCATCAGGGCCGCCGCCATGCCGTCGCAGATCAGCGTCACGTCGAAGCCGTCCCGCGCCAGCTCCCAGGCGGTCAGTCGCGCACCCTGCAGACGCGGGCGCGTCTCGTCGGCGTAGACCTGTATCGTCTTCCCGGCCTCGCGCGCGGAGCGCAGGATGCCGAGGGCCGTCCCGTGTCCTCCCGTCGCGATGGCGCCCGCGTTGCAGTGCGTGAGCACCGCGGCCTTCTGAGGCAGCAGCGCCGCCCCATGCCTGCCCAGCCTGCGGTTGGCCTCCACGTCCCCGTCGTGAATCCGCCGGGCCTCATCCAGCAGCGACTCCTGCAATGCCTCGTTCGGCGCGCTTTCAAGGCGGCTCCTCATGCGCGACAGCGCTCCAAAAAGGTTGACGGCCGTGGGGCGGGTGCGCGCAAGTCGCTCCATGGCGGCAACGACGGCCTCGCGTCCACGGGGGGCGGCGAGCGCGACGCCGTACGCCGCTGCGATCCCTATGGCCGGCGCGCCCCTCACCGTCATGTTCTCGATGGCCTGCGCCGCCTCTTCCGCATCCCGGCAGACCACACAGCGCTCCACCCCCGGCAGCGCCCGCTGATCCAGCAGCTCCAGCACGCCCGTTCGAGCGTTCCATACAATGGCGTTCGGCAGCACGTCCATACCCCTTCTTTACGTATCGTGTAAAATCTCGTCCACAACGGCACCCGCCGTCCCATCCGCAAAACGGACCTCCACGCGGTCCCCCACGGAGAGGTCGCAGATCGATCGAGCGCGTTCTCCGCTCCTCTCGCAGGTCACGAAACCGCGGACCAGCACGGCAAGGGGCGACAGCGCGTCGAGGCGGGCCGCCCTCTCCGCCAGCGCCCTGCGTCCCTCCGCGAGACAGAGCGCCGCGGCGGACGCCGCGCCCTTTTCGAGTGCGTCGAGACGCCCGGCAAGTCCCTGAACGGCGCGCCGCATCCGGGTCGCCAGGAGATTTTCCGTCTGGTCCAGCTGCGCATGGCAGGCGAAAATCTGCCGACCGACGGCATACGCCAGGCGAGCCCGTACTCCGGAAAGCCCCTCTTCGAGGTCCTTTCCGTTCGGAAAAACCAGCTCCGCGGCGGCGGAGGGAGTGGAGGCCCGCAGGTCCGCGGCCATGTCGCAGAGCGTCGTGTCGACGTCATGCCCCACTCCGCTGACGACCGGAACGGGGCAGGAGCGGACGGCGCGCACCACGCGCTCGTCGTCGAAGGGGACGAGATCTTCGCGGCTGCCCCCGCCCCGTACCAGCAAAACGCAGTCAAGGCCGGGAACAGCGGCGACGCGCGACAGCGCCCGCTCGATTTCGAATGGAGCCTCGACGCCCTGCACCTGCGCGGCGACGACAACGACGGCACAGGCCGGATAACGGCGCTCCGCCACGCGCAGGACGTCCCACGCCGCAGCCCCCGTGCCGGAGGTTATCAGGGCGACCTTTCGGGGCCATGGAGGCAAAGCGCGCTTCAGCTCCGGAGCAAAAAGCCCCTCCTTCTCGAGTCGTTCTCTGAGTTCCCGACGCGCCCGATCGATGGCCCCGGCGCCGACGGGGACAAGGCGACGGGCATAAAACTGGTAGACGCCTCTTTGTGGATAAATGCCGACCCCGCCCTCGACAAGGACTTTATCGCCATTGTCCGGCCATTTGGGAATAAAGCCGGCATACTGCCTGAAAACAGCACAAGCGACCCTGCTTTCTTCCCCCAGAAGGGTAAAGTAGCAGTGGCCGCTCGTATGTCTTTTGAACTCCGCTATCTCCCCGCTGACGACCACCGATTTCAGAGTGACGTCAGACGCAAAAATCCCCTGAATGTAAAATGTCAGCTCATCGACGGTCAGCTGAGACCTCGGTATCCGCAACTGCGTTGTTCGTTCTCTCGTCAGCTTCGTCCCTCCCCGCTACAGAACGCATCACCCGCGCCAGGACGCCGTTGACGAATTTGCCCGACTCCTCGGTGCCGAACGCCCGCGCCAGCTCTACCGCCTCGGAAATCGCCACGGCAAAGGGAACCTTTTTCTCGAGGAACCCCTCAAAAACGGCCAGACGAAGAACAGCCCTGTCCACGGCGACCATCCGCTCCGGGCGCCAGCCCGTGACCACCCTGCGCATCATATTGTCGATCTCCGGGCATTGCTTCCAGGTTCCCCGGACAAGGAAAAGCATATATGCCCGCACTTCCGCGCTCTCCCCGGAGGCAAAACCGCACTCGGAGACAAAGATATCCGCGCTTGCGTCGAGGGCCTGACCGGGACGGGTATCCAGCGAATACAAAAACTGCACCGCCAGCTCCCGGGAGCGATGACGATTTTGCGCGACAGGCGATTTTGTCAAAAAAAGATTACCTCCGAACGACCGGCAGGAAAAAACCCAACCTTTTTCTCAATAGCATGGAAATTACCAGCCTCGCGACAAACCACGCGACCGTCCCCCAGAAAAGAGTCCAGAAAAAGCCCTTCGGCCCCGCGATAACGATCAGCGCCGTCATGGAGACAAGCACCATCCAGAACCACGGAGTCTGGTACAGGGACGAAAGGGTTTCGCACCATTCGGCCTCCGGCCTCCCTCTGTCCACCCAGATGACGTTGACGCAAAAACCCAGCGGCGCGACGATGGCGGATAGCCTCTCCTCGACCAGATGCCCCGCCGAGACGGGATCCTCCGAGGATAAAACAAGCGTGACCGACGCGCTGTCTCCTTCTGCAAGCGACAAACCACGACAGCGGGATTTTTCGGCTAAAATACGATCGATAAAACCGGAAAGCCCGTTACAGGATACTCTTATGCTGCCATGAGGAGTTCGTTTCCACAAAAAATACATGATTCATCACTCCCAGGGGTTGTTTACCCACCTTGACTTCAGGTTTTAAAATACGACACCCGCCTGTCCCCCACGCCCCATGAGAATCGCCTTTCTGCGCTATTCTTCCGTCTCGACCCCCGCGACGGGAACGTTGTCAGCGTCGTCCTTTTCGGAAGAAAGCTCGGAAACGGTCTGGGGCTCATCCAGATAAATGCCCTGCACGTTTATGTTCACCGCCGTGACGATGTACCCCGTGTAACGTTCCAGATTGGCCTTCAGTTTCTCCTGGACGTCCCAGGCCAGGTCGGGAATGCGCTGCCCATATTTGACAAGGATATAAGCGTCTACCGTTATGGCGGGAATTTTCCCATCCTCTACGGAAACGCGAATCCCGTCGCCGCTTTTACGTCCGATAGCAAACTTCGAGGCGATCCCCATGTTGGCCGTCTGGATATTGGGAATCCCGAGGATCACCTTCTTCGCCAGCTCGATAATCACGTCGTTGGATATGTGAAAACTCCCCTCGAACTGTCCCTTAGCCTGCACGGCGTCCGTCGCCGCATTTTTCCCTTCGACATTCTGATCCACTTTTTTCTCCTCCCCGAATCCTTACAGATAAATTGACAAAGGTCACATCGTACGGCTGAATTCCTCCCCGCAATTGGGGCAAACGAGTTTCTCGCCCTCTCTGCCTTCCTCGTATCTGTAGTAAAAGGAATAAGCGCAGGACGGACAGGTCATGGAAATATAACTCTCGGTCAAATCCTCCATGGCGTCGTCATCTTCGTCGTCTTCCTCGTCGTCATCCGGACCCCCGGAGTCCGCGCCCACAACCTCCTCCAGCTCGTAAACGGCATCCTGAAGGTCGCCCACTTCGTCCAGGAGTCCCTCGTAATCCTTCCGCTGCAGATCGATGAGCTTCCCCTGCTCGGCCAGCTCCGAAGCGAGGGCGTCCAGCGCTTCGACCATGCCGAAATAGATTTTGTTTTCCTTTTCGTCCCGGGGCATGGAATCAAGAAGCCCTCTGAGGTAGGCAATCCGTTCCCTGGAATTCAAATCTCACACCCCCTGCTTTTTTGCACGTTCCAGATACAGCCCCGTTCGCGTATCGACGACGACATACTCGTCGGGTTCGACAAAAACAGGAACCGTTACCGTTATCCCCGTTTCGAGGACGGCCGGCTTGCCGCCCCCCGAGACGGTGTCCCCTCTGAAGCTGGGAGGCGTATCCACCACCTTCAGCACGACGCTTTTGGGAAGTTCTATTCCCATGATTTTACCCTCGAAAACCTCGATTTTGATCTCCATGTTGTCGACCAGGTACTTCGTGGCATCGCCCAGCGCTCCGGGAGAAATCGTCAGCTGGTCGTACGTCGCCAGATCCATGAAGACGTAGTCGTCTCCGTCCTTATAGCTGAACTGGGCCGGTTTGTCCTCATAAATGACGCGCTCGAATTTTTCACCGGGCTTGAAGGAATTTTCGACGGCAGACCCCGTCTCCACGTTGCGCAGCTTCGTTCGAACGACGGCGCCGCCACGTCCCATCTTATGGTGGTCGAATTCCTCGATTTCCCATATGGCGTCCTGCCACCTGAACTTCAAACCCACATAAAAATCGGTGGTATCCACTACCTGTGCCATGCCCAACGCCTCCATTATTGACCCACGATAAAAAATCCGCCCCTGCACCCGGTTCACGTCATTCGCCGGTCTTCGTCGCGAAAAGGGCGAAAAGTCAGGTAGTATTATACCTTACTTCCCGCCCTTTCATATAAAACAACGGAATCATAAAAAGCCCGGAAACTGTTATTGGATTACTGCCGATACATGACCCTTTCCTGGTCGATGGCGGCGTCCGGGGTGCTCAGGATATAAGGAACGACCAACATAACGACCTGAGTTTTAGTCGTGTTCCTGGTCCTGTAGGTGAAGAGTTCTCCCAGAAGCGGCAACTGCCCCAGCACGGGGATACGCAGCCTGTTGTTCGTGTGATCTTCCCTGAAAAGGCCGCCCACGACAAAGGGCTCGCCGTCCCGGACGCGCACCTGCGTCGTCACCGTACGGTTAGCGGTCTGGGGCATCGTCTCTCCCAAACTGCCCGCCACTGACCCCGTGACATCGCCCGTCTGCAGGAAAAGATTAAGCGTAATAACACCATCCCGCCCCACCTTGGGGGTTATCCTCATCTGCGGTCCCACCGTCAGCGTACCCCAGGAGGCATTGCCTCCGTCGTCCCGGCCCGTTATGTAAGGATAATCCTCCGTCAGGCTGATGGTGGCTTCCTGCCCGTCTATCGTTATGACCGAGGGGTTTGCCAGCGTTTTGGCGCTGGTTTTCTCCTCCAGAGCGCGAAACGCCATGTCGAACTCCCGCCACGTTCCCTGCATCGGCGTCAGCAGATCGGTCACGACGGGCGAAATGGCGCCCGTCGGAGGAGTATAGTTTCTCCCCACCCGGCTGTCGTCGATAAATCCTCCGCTCCCCTGCCCCTGGGCGTAGGAAAACCACCAGTGATCGTAAACGGCGTTGAGGGTATTTTCGACCTGCAGGGAATCCCCCTCGTTGAACTGCACGATTCGGGCGTGCAACATGACCTGCTGGCCCGGATGATCCACTTTCTGAATGACGATGGCGATTTCCTCCAGCTTCGTCGGATGAGAGGTCGCGTAAATCGTGCGAAGGCGCGGATCGACGATCAGTCTGTCCGCGTCGAGTTTCGTCAGCTTGGTCAGAAGAGTCGCCAGGGCCTCAGGGTCGGCGTACGCAACGCGAAACGCCCTCGTTTCCTCCTTGCCCGACACCTTCGACATCCCCTCGGTCGTTCCGACGATGATCGTATCCTTGCCCATCAGCTCATAGCTGATGTCGTAGGTTCTCATCAGATAATTGAACGCCTCGCTGAGGGGAACGTTCCTGACCGTCATCGTCACCAGCGCGGGCGGAAGCGACGGGTCGATGATGATGTTCTTTTTCAGGTGCAGGCCCAGCAGTCTGAAGACATCCCGCAGCTC
>JAISSA010000201.1 GCA_031273365.1 Synergistaceae bacterium | reverse complement strand
CGCCGGGCTATGTCGAGAGAGGTGTAAAAAGAAACCGGGGCCACGGAAATATCCTCCACAACTGTTGTATTGTCTTTCACGGCTGTCCGCTGCCTCTCGTCGTAGATTCTTCCACCCGCGTATCAGGCAGAGGCCTTTTCATGGCCACAAAAAAAACGTTGGGGTCAAAGGTTGTCCGCACGGCAAAAATGCTAACCATTTCCCAGCCCTCGTGCCCCTCTCGATTGAGGGTTTTCTCGATTTCATCCATCTTTGCCGCCGCGTCCGCTTTTTTCTGGAGCGTCGTCAGGGAACCCAGCGGCACAAATTTATACTCCCACCCCGACGCCTCTGCATGAGAAACATTGCTCAAACCGAAAAGAAATAATAACACCAAAATTGTTTTTTGCAATCTCATTTCGCAACATCGCCTCTTACAATTCACCGAATAACTCACCGAATGATCACGCCGACGGCGACGGCAACCTTGTAAATGATGTCCACCGCGTCCTTAAACGCCTCGAAGGACTGACGGTCCGAGTACTTTACGGGCGCGACGATGGTGTCGCCCGGCTCCACCCTGGCGGTAAAGCCCTTGCCGGGCTCCCATTTTTTCTTCGAGAAGAGACCGGCGCCCCGGGTGAGGCGGACGACCGTGCCGTCGCTCTTCAGCAGGTACAGCATACGCTTGTGCGCGGAACGCAGGTAGCCCCCCGCGGCGTTGACGTAATCGTCGATCCCCATGTGCGGATTGTACACGTGGGACGAAGCGGCGTAGACAGCCCCCATCACCTCGACGGTCGAGGGGATTTCGGGGATACGCAGCGAGTCGCCGTTCTCCAGCTCGACGTCCCACGGCGTTCCCGCCAGCGCCTCAGGCACGTCCAGCCTGAGGACAACCCGCCCCAGAATGTCCACGCTCCGAAGGTTCGCGATCAATTCGTGACGGCGTCTGTTCTCCTCGATGTAGGCAGCCGAAGGGACGGCGGACGCCGCTAATGCCCTTTCGGATTCGAGCAGGTCCCTTTCCAGTTGGTCGGCCACGCGGTTCATCTCCTTACGCTGTTCCTCAGCGACGCGGCGGCGCGTAAAAACCGCTCCCCTTATGCCGGCCCGCGAGGTAAAGCCCCCGCAGCGGCGGAGAAGGTCCGAAAGGCGCTCGCCCTTGATGACGGCGTAGGTCCCGGGGTGCAGAACCTCACCCGCGACGCGAACCAGCCTCTGGTTCTCCCACTCGGGGATGAGGTGCACCAGCAGGTAGTCGTCAAGCTCAAGGACGAGGTCGTTCCCCGGTTCGCCTCTCAGGGCTGCCGGCAGATCGATCTCGAAGCGCTGCGTCACAGGTCCGTCGGGAGTGGGCGTGACGCGGGTCAGCTCGGCCTGATTCGAGGCCGTTGCCAGCAGGCCGCCCGCCTGGGCGATAAGCTCGCTCACGCGGGTGACGCCGGGGATCACCCCGTAAGTGCCCGCACGCCCGACAGGTCCGGCGATCTTCACGACGGTCGGAGTGTCCACGACGGGGAAAAGGCGCAGGACGTCGCCGTCCGCCAGGAGCCTGCCCGCCAGCCCGTCGACGCTGCCCTCGAAAACGATGCGGTAATATTGATTTTGAACGCTGTAATACTGGATGCGTCCTTTGAAGGTTTGGGCGGAAACACCTCCGGCGAGGTACAGCAGGTCCTGGACGCGCGTTTTGGTCTTCAGCTCGTAGACCCCCGGACGTCGCACCTCACCCGCAAGGCCGACCAGCGGCCCCACCGGCGGAACGAAGACGACGTCCTCCGGCAGCAGGCGCACGTCCTTCGTCTTATCGCCCTTCAGCAGCAGGTCGTACATGTCGAACACGACGATGGTTTTACCCCTGCGCTTCAGCTCGACGCGCCGCAGGGTGCCGGACTCGGAGGGACCGCCGGAGGCCAGAAGCGCGTTGACGAGGGTGGCGAAGGACGAGACGGTGTAGGCCCCGGGGCGATGGACGTCCCCCGTCACGTAAACGGTAACGGAGCGCAGCCCACCCATGGAGACGTTCATCTGATAGTCGGTGAAATATCGGTCGAAAGCGGCCCGCAAAACCCTTTTGGCTTCCTCCAGCGTATATCCCGCCAGGCGGATCGACCCTATGTGCGGGACGTTCGCCAGTCCGTCGCGGTTGATCGTGACCTCGAAATTCCCCTCCGTCATCCCCCAGAGAGTGATGACAAGTTCGTCGTCGGGCCCCAGAACGTAGCCGGCCGTAATCGGCACCGACTCCAGGGGCGCGTACGTCGAGGGAGGCTGGCGGAAAAAGGACATCCCATAACGGGGGAGACGGCGCAACAGCGCCCCCAAGGGGTTCTCCCTCACCCTCGAGGTATCCAGCATTTCGTTGAAATACTGGTTGACGGCCTCGCCCTCCGCAAGCTCCCCTTCGAACCTGGTCGACGCCGCCTCGCCCAGGGACGGGGCGGCAAGGTCAGCAGGCCCCGACGCGGAGGGAGCGGAAACAACAGGCGCCGGGGCGGCTGCCGGAGCCGCAACGGGCGCGGCCGCCGCCGCAGAAGCCGCAGGGGCCGCTGCTGTTGCTGCGTTGGCGGGCTCGATCGGTTGTTGAAGAGAAAGTAAAAGACTGCACAAAACTGCCAGAGATATTTTTACAAAACGATGCAAAATCCCAACCCCCAACTATTAACTTCCCATGTA
>JAISSA010000190.1 GCA_031273365.1 Synergistaceae bacterium | reverse complement strand
TTTGAGCGGAAAAACGGTGGAATGGACACATCCGACTTATGGAGAGACGGTACACTCTTTCGTGATTCCAAAATTCCGCTCGACGGCCGACCTGTTGAATGAGTTTGCCCCTTATATCGAACCTGTCGTGTCGGGGGACGTCCTTATCGGGGTCAACTGGAAATTTGTTGCCGCCGCTGATCCGGCCGGGATCGCCACGGCCCCGGTTTCGGGCGGTGTCGGGACTATAAGGGTCGACCACAGCGGTTCGGAGTCTCCTTTCAGATGGACGTCCGGCGGAGCCTATTTCGAAGCGGAATCGGAACCGTCCTCGACGGCGACCTTCGATACCTCTTTCCCCATCGCCAGCGTAACGCGCATCCGTCTCAATTTTTATTTACAGGAATCTTCTCAGGTCTCGCCTTACGCCTGGGACTTTTATCCCGTATCTGCGGATTCTGTCCCTGAGCCCTCGCCCGACCCGGACCCGACGCCTGAGCCAAATCCGGATCCGGGGCCGGGACCGACGCCGACGCCTGACCCCGAGCCGACGGATCCCACCGCGCCCCCAACGGTTCCGGACACCACAACGACGGCCGTCGTACCCGCCACCGAGAACCCGGGGCGGCACTTCTCCCTCTCCATAGTGGCGGCGGGCGGCGTGCCCATACCGAACAACGTGCAGTTCCATTTCTGGTTTATAGTGGAAATCTCCAGCAGCGCCGGCATCAGAGCGGCCGATACGTCGGCATACGTCGGCCCGTTTGTGGCGAGAAGCGTCACGAGCGCTTCCGGCGCGACGACGCTGGACATCGACGCGGATAACCTGAAAAAGCCGGATGGCAGCAAGGGCTCCGTGCCCGCCGGCTCGTACAGAGTGAAATTCGCGGACAGCGAAACCGGGCAAAAGTACGTCGGCACGACGCCCGTGGCGATCACCATCGAAGAGACCGCCACCGTGCCTGACAGGCCCGTGAACCCGAACCCCAGCCCGTCGTCGCAGGGCGGCGGCGGATGCAACGCCGGCTACGGCACGATCGGCCTGTTGCTGCTGACGGGCGTTGCCCTGCGCAGGCGCCGGATCCGGTAAAAATCACCCCTTTTCAATCAACACAGGGCCGTTATCGCTGACGTCAGGATAACGGCCCTTCTTTATATGCGCCTCTGAGCAGCGCTTCGCTGACAGATGGAAATGGTTGTGTCTGAATTACGTAAGCATCGCTGCGGTCTGGAGGTGTATCCTGTGTTTTACGCCACACCGCGGGTATCCGATCATAACCACTATCCTGCTCATTATCCCGGCTGAACCCGTGAAATATCTCAAAGCCAATTTTCGATCTTCAGATCTGGTATTTTCTCGAAATGCCTGACGTTGTTCGTCACCAAAACAGCTTTTTTAGTCCTGGCACAGGCGGCAATCATAAGATCGGCGGTTGCAACAGGCGTACCGGCCGCTTCCAGGGCACATCGGATTCGAGCGTATTCTTTGCCGGCCGCATCATCAAAGTTGACGATGCCGACGCGAGTCACAAAACGGTTAATTAAAACAGGGATTTTTGTTGAGCCGGAGCGCATAGCGCCATACATCAGTTCGGCATACGTAACGGAGCTAATGCAAATCTCGTCGTCTTTATGCTTCCAGAATGCCTGAACAACTGAGGCCGGGTTCTTTTTGATGATATAACTGCAAGTATCCGTATCCAGCATATAAATCGAAACCATAGCTCATATGCCTACAGATCGACAGGGCGAGGCAGGGACATATCCCGTTCAAGCTCAAGATCGGGACAATGGATGGAGTCGAAAAATGCCTGGACATCCTGCAAAGAAACAAATTTCTCAGGCTTTGGAAAAATTATAATCGTATCATTATCTCTGGCAATATACACCTCTCCGTCTTTCAGACGAAATTGTTTCGGAAGACGAACGGCCTGCGAATTGCCGCTTGTGAATACCTTCGTTGTCGTGACGTCAGTCATGTCTGCCTCCCATTATAATGTATATACATAAAATATACACATAAAAACAGAAAAAGTCAAACGAAAAATGAAATGCAGGGCGAGCGCCTCTGGCTTCTCCTTCAGCTCTGCCCCGCTTGAACGCTTACGATTATTCCAACTCCAACTGCGGAAAAAATATTTCCGAACTGAGATTTGTCATTTTGGCCTTCATCCAGTATTTTAAGGACGCACTATAAACACCTGGCTGTTTCAAATATCCTTTTTCCTTTGACGAGAAGGTGAATGCTTATGGGTAAAAAACTGCTGAAAATTTTTTACACGTCGGACACACACGGGTTTCTCTTTCCCACAAACTACCTCGACTCCACCGAACGGCAGATGGGTGTATTGAATTGCATTTACAATTTCCGCAAAAAAGACGGCAACACGCTGATAATAGACGGAGGCGACACCTTGCAGGGCTCGCCTCTCGCGAAGTTTTACGCAGAGCAATCCGTTGCCGACAGTCCGAATCCTATGGCGGAGGCGTTCAACGCAGGCAAGGTGGATTACGTCGTCCCCGGCAACCACGATTTCAACTACGGCTACGATATGCTTTTCAACTATTTCGATTCGCTTAAAGCGAAATATCTGTGCGCAAATATCAGAGACAAAACCGGGAAAATAGAGTTTATTCCCAACGAGATTTGCACGTTGGAAAATGGCATAAAGATCGGATTGGTCGGAATAACCACAGACTATATCCCATATTGGGAAAAAGAGGAAAATTTGCGAAACTTCGTTATCAATGACCCTTTCGTGGCAGCGAAAGAAGAATTGAAAGCGATCAGAGACAAGTGCGACGTAACGATATGTGTTTACCACGGCGGTTTTGAAAACAACCTGGAAACCGGTGACATTATCGAGACACACGGAGAAAATGCGGGTTACAGGATTTGCAAAGAACTCTCTTTCGATATTCTGCTGACGAGCCATCAGCATAGGGAGGTGAGCGGCAGGACTCTGTTCGGGACATATACTATGCAGCTTCCAGCTCATGCCCGGAAATATGCGGAAGTAACCGTCGAATTGTCGGAAAGCAGACCGGCGACAATCAGTTCAGAGATCAGAGCACCAGGAACCAGGTATGACGCGGCAATTTACGACGCCCTGCGTCCTGTTGAAGATGAAGTTCAAAAATGGCTGGATACTCAGGTTGGGGAATTGTCCTCTCCCATGATTGTGGCGGACAATCATATTGACGCGGCCCTGCATGGAGACCCTGTAACGGATTTCTTCATGCAGGTGATGCTGGAATTTTCGAAAGCGGATATCTGTTGCGAAAACCTTAAAAGCACGCTGGTCAGTTTTAACGAGTCCGTAACCATCCGGGAAGTGCTGGCCGCGTACCCTTTCCCATGTTCGATCGTTGTGATCGAAGTGGATGAGGCTACGCTTAAAACAGCTCTTGAACGCGGAGCTGAATTTTTTGACCTGAAGGACGGCGTACCGACTATTTCCGAAAGGGTTTTGGGCAAAAAAGACTTCGGCTATGATTTCGTCGCGGGTCTGGAATATTCTTTTGATATCAGCAGGCCAACAGGTTCTCGGGTTCTTTCGCTGTTTTATAAAGGGGAACCCATAGGCGATAAAAAACTGACCATGGCCATGAGCGACTACAGGGCAAGCGGGGCGGGGGGATATGATTGCTACAAAAAATGCCGGGTGATAAAGCGTCACTCAGAGGATATATTCACCCTGGCTATTCAATACCTGCAAACCCAAAAACCAGTCGTTCAAACAGTCAAAACCAACGTCTCGGTAACCTGGCAGTAAATATTAATTTTAGAGGGGCGACTTCATGTTCTTTATCACAGCAGTATTGGTAATCGCATTCGCGACGACATGCCTGGCATAAAAAACATGACGACCCCGTGGAAGGGAGATGGCTTTCATGTCATTAGTTGAAAATATTGTGATTGAACATATTGTGGACAAGATACTCGAGAAAATAAGTAATAACGTTTTCAAAGATCGGGTTCTCCCGGTCAGGGGCAGTGACATTTATTGCGTGTGCCATTCGTGCTTACCTGTTAAAAAAGCTCACGCAATACCTGGTCGATAATTCAACTTCTCTGAAAAAGGTATTCAATCAAATGTCCAATATCACTATTCTTTCCAGCCATAACGGATACAGGTTCACAAAAGCTCTGACAAAGAAGCAAAAGCAGATGCTCTCAGCTTTTGATGCTGCACTCGATATCGTAAAAAGTATCAAAGAAAATACGTCTACGCTAAAATCTTGAGGAATTCAGGATCAAACGACATAACCAGATGGAAGTGGACGCCATTATTATCAACGCCGCAAACACTGCGCTCCGGATGGGAGGCTGCGTTTGCGGCGCAATTTTTTCCTCTGCCGGAGCGGCGGCAAACACGAGCAGGCAAAACTACTGCGCTCGTGCCATCTTAATTCCCTGGAACGGATCAGCGGCGCACAAAACTTCCATCGCTTCTCTCTGGTAATATGCTATAATTTCAAAAATTTATAGCAAAAGACGGGAGAGAAGAGTCGATGTTTACCATCGGGATGGAAACTCGCGACGAGTATATGAGTTACGAACTCGCGAAAGGGGCTCTGACGCTTGCCCGGGATGTGATGCTGGTGCAGAGGGGCGAGAACGTCGTGATAACGGGCGACTCCTGCACCGACCGGAGGGTGGTGGAGGCCGTGGCCGGCGCGGTGTTTGCCATCGGCGGACAGCCGACCGTGATCTATTATCCGACGGCCCCGAACTCCTGCGTCGAACCCTGCGCGCCCGTCGCGGCGGCTGTAGCGGCTTCCGACGTCTGGATAGAATTCACCTATTCCTACGTGATGCACTCGCCCTGCTTCCGCGCGGCACTGGCCGCCGGGTGCCGGTATATCTGCCTCACCGGCATGGACGTCATGATGATGGTCCGCACCATCAGCAACATTGACTACGGCCTCGTCATCGAGCTGGGAGAGACGCTCCTGCGTCAGGTGCAGGCGGCCGACGAGGTGATCGTGAAGAGCGCCGCCGGAACGAACCTCAGAGGCTGCAACAGGGGGCGGAAGGTCCGACTCTCGGGGAAGCGGGCCACCGAAAAAGGCTATCCGGTCATGCTCGCCGGGCAGATATCCTGGTGTCCCATCGAGGAGACGATCGAGGGAACGCTGGTCTTCGACGGGGCGCTGTGGCCGCCCCTGGAGCTGGGCAGGCTCTCCTCCCCGGTCGTGCTGACCCTGAAGGACGGCCGCGTGGAGGACATCCGGGGCGGACATGACGCGCAGGTCTTCAAACGGTGGATGGAGGGGCTGAACGACCCGGAGAACATGTACCGGCTGGCGCACTACTCGCTGGGGTTTAACCCGGGGGTTGCCGCGATCACGGGACGCATCGTCGAGGACGAACGGGTCTTCGGCTGCATCGAGTTCGGCATCGGCAGTCAGGGAAAATCGATCATGGGCAAAGAGTGGGCCGCCGCCGGACACACCGACGGCATCGTCCTCCACCCGACCATCGTTCTGGACGGAACGGTCTGGGAAGAGGAGGGCGTTTACCTGAACCCGGAGGTGCGCTCGATTTGCCGCAAAATGGGAATTCAGGGTTATTGAATCAATGCAATTATCAACTTAATTATGTGAGAAGCCGGGGGAGATTAGGATATGAAGCTGATGAAGAGGCTGTTTTTGGGGTTGTGCGTGCTGTGTCTGGCGTTCGTTGTGACCGCTTGTCCCGCGGGAGCCGAGGGAGAGGCGGGCAGTATTTTCCGCGTCACCCAGGCCATCATGCCCAGGTGGGACCCCGCGGTGGGTTCCGATTACGCTTCCGGCCTCGTTCTGATCAACGTCTACGACAGTCTGGTCTTTCCGACGCCCGACGGCGGAGTCCGGCCCTGGGTCGCCGAGAGCTGGAATATCTCCGAAGACGGCCTGATCTGGGATTTTAAAATTCGCGAGGACATCGTCTTTCACAGCGGAAACAGGCTGACGGCGCAGGACGTGGTCTACTCCATGCAGCGCCTGCTGGGCATCGGCGAGGGATTTGCCTTCCTGTTCTATTCTTACGTCGATTCGATCGAGGCGACGGGCGACTACAGCGTCCGCCTGCGCTGCAAAACGCCCTACGGGCCGCTGCTGAACAGCCTGGTCCGTTTTTACGTCGTGGACCGCAAGCTGCTGGAACAGCACTACGCGGCGGCCGGCGACTACGGGGACAAAGGGGACTGGGGCAGGGCGTACCTGCTCGAGCACGACGCCGGCTCCGGGCCCTGGACCATTGACGGCGTCAGCACCAATATTTCGGTGAGCGGCAGCATCTTCCGCGGCTATTGGGCGGGCTTCGAGGCCGGCGTCCCGGAGAAATTCATCGTTTACGCGTCGAACGAGGCCGTCAGGGTCAAAACGATGATGAGCCGTCAGGAGCTGGAGTGTGCCGACCACTATCAGACGACCGAAAACATCCAGTCCATGCTCGACGCCGACAACACCCTGAAGCTCGCGCACAATTACACGGGCGGCGGGCTCAACCTCTGGCTGAACAACCAGAAAGCGCCCGTCGACGACCCGAAAATCCGGGAGGCCCTTGGATACCTGATCGATTACGCGACCCTTTGCTCGAAGATCCTGCCGGACTCCATCCAGAAAAAGAGCATCGTTTCTTCGAATGCGCTGGGCTACAAAGAAGTTTTCAGTTTCTCGATGGACTTCGAAAAGGCGAAGCAGGCCGTCGCCGGGTCCAGGTACGCCGACAGGATCGGAACGCTGCCGATCGAGCTGGTCTGGAACTCCGAGTCCGCCGACCGCGAAAAGGTCGCCCTGATGATCCAGGCCACCGCCTCGCAAATCGGCCTGAACGTCTCGATCGTCGAGCTGCCCTGGTCCACCATCGTCTCCAATTCCGCGAGAGTCGAGACGTCGCCCATGACCGCCATGGTCTCCGTAACCCCTCCCACCTCCGACTCCGCGTCGCAGTTCGTGTCGCAGCTGCGCACCAAAACCTCCGGCACCTGGGAGAACATGAACTGGGTCAACGACCCCGCGCTGGACGAGATGATCGACAAGGCGCTGGCGACGGTGGACATCGCAAAGCGCGCCGTCGCCTACAGCGAAATCCAGGAATACTGCGCGAAACGCTTTACCTTCATTCCTCTGACCGAAACCCCGGAGCGCCTTGTGTATCAGGCTTCCTACGTCGACCTGGCTCCGAAGATCGGCCTGCAGGGGTTTTCGTTCTATCTGCGCGACGTCAGAGTGTATCCCGACCGCAGAAAAAAGTGACTGCGAAAAACAACGGTGAAAAATGACTGCGGGAGGCGGATGAGTTGCCCTCTCTCCTGACGACGGTTCTGAAGAGGCTGGGCTGGGCGCTGGTCGTGCTGGTCGGCCTGTCGATGCTGATTTTTTCTCTGATGAGGGTCATCCCCGGCGACCCCGCCCGGCTGGCCCTCGGCCCGACCGCCCCCGAGGAGGTCGTGGAACGATACCGGGCGCGCATGCATTACAACGACCCGCTCCCAATGCAGTACTACTGGTGGCTCAGCGACGTCGTCCGGGGGGATTTCGGCATGTCCACGGTCACCCGGCGCGAGGTCGCCCGGGACCTCGCCGAATTTCTGCCCGCCACTCTGGAGCTGGTCATATGGGCGGGCCTTCCGCCGATCTTTTTCGCCCTCCTGCTGGGCGTGCTGGGGGCCATGTATAAAAATCGCTGGCCCGATTACCTCATCCGTTTCAGCAGCTACATCATCATCGCCACGCCGACCTTCGTGTGGGCGGTTCTGTTTTTGCTGATCTTCGGCTACTGGCTGCCCATTCTGCCGTCGGTGGGCGGACGTCTGAGCATGGGCTTCAGCGTCCCGTCGATCACGGGCCTGATGGTGCTCGACGCCCTGCTTGCAGGGCAGCCCGCGGCGGCATGGGACGCCTTCGCCCATCTTCTCCTGCCGGCGCTGGCGCTTTCTCTGGGCCACACCATGCAGGAGGCGCGCCTCACTCGCTCCTATATGCTGGAAAATGAAGGGAAGGACTACATCACGATGATTACCTCGCAGGGGGTGCCGCGCAACGTCATCAACCGTAAATATCTCCTCAGACCGTCCGTGATTCCCACGGTTTCCATCATGGGCCTGGACATCGCGGCCATCTTCGGGAACGCCTTTCTGGTGGAGACGATCTTCAACTGGCCCGGAATGTCCCGCTACGCGATGAGCGCCATCCTGGGCAAGGACGTCAACGCCGTCTGCGGCGTCGTCCTCGTGCTGGGAGTCATCTTTATCACGACCAACCTGCTGGTCGATATCGTGGTGGCGCTTCTCGACCCCCGGATGCGCCAGTCCCGCTCCAAATGACGAGGGAGGGATCGCTGTGAGGGAAACCTGGCGGGATGTTCTGCAAAGAAGCTGGTTCAGATACTCCGAAAGCAAAATCACCGTGCTCGGCCTGATCATTGTCGTCGGCTTCATCGTTCTGGCGCTGATCGGGCGGCATGTGGTCCCCTACCCCGCGCACATCGGGTCCTTCGTCGACTTCTCCAACGCCAGTCAGCCTCCGAGCCTCCGGCATCTGTGCGGCACGGACCTGATAGGACGGGACATTTTCAGCCGTATTGTCGGCGCATTCAGGAACACCCTTCTGATGGGGGTGATCGTGCTCTGCATCTCGGCGCCGGTGGGGTTCATCGTCGGCGTGGTCGCGGGCTATCACAGAGATACGCTGATCGACACCCTTTTAATGCGCATCACCGACATTTTTCTCGCGATACCCCCGCTGATTCTCGCCCTCGCCGTCGCCTCGGTTCTGGAGCCCAACATGACGAACTCCATGCTGGCCATCACGGTCATGTGGTGGCCCTGGTACGCGCGTCTGGCCTACGGCGTGGCCTCTTCGCTGCGCACGGAGAACTACATCGTCTACGCCGAACTGACCGGCGCCGGAATGCCCCACATCATCTTCCGGGAGATATTGCCGAACTGCCTCTCCGCCATGCTGACCAAGATGACGCTGGACATGGGGTACGTGATCATCATGGGGGCGACCCTGAGCTACGCCGGTCTGGGCGAACAGGCGCCGCACCCGGCGCTGGGCAGCATGATCTCCCAGGGCGTCAAATACATGCCGCAGCAGTGGTGGTTCACGGTCTTCCCGGCCGTCGCGATCATCGTCATCGTGCTCGGCTTCAACCTCTTCGGCGACGGCATCAGCAACATGATGGGAACGGACGCGAACTGATGCCCACCGCGGAGAACAAAAGCGGGCCAATACTGGACGTCAGGGATTTTTCCGTGTCCTTCAACGTCTATGGGAAGTTCAGCCACGTGCTGGACGGCATTGCCTTCCGCGTTCAGCGGGGCGAACGGGTTGGCCTGGTCGGCGAGTCCGGATGCGGCAAGACCACGACCCTCAAGGCCATACTTCGCGTTCTGCCGGGAAACGCCATCGTGAAGGGCGGAGAGGTGCTGTTTGACGGACAGGACGTTTCCGGCATGTCCGACGCGGCCCTCTCCGCCATGCGCCGCACGGGGGCCGGGATGATCTTTCAGGATCCCTCCAGCGCGCTGAACCCGGTTTTCAGCATCGAATCGCAGTTTTTGACCGTTTTGAAATACGCCGCTCCCGGAGGCGCGTCCGGAAAACAACTGTACGCCGTCGCGACGGAGGCGCTTTCCAGCGTGATGCTGCCCGATCCCGACCGCATCATGAAGAGCTTCCCCTACCAGCTTTCCGGCGGAATGAAACAGCGCGTGTGCATCGCCATCGCCATCGCGGCGGGCTGCCGCCTGCTTCTGGCCGACGAGCCCGGGACCTCTCTGGACGTGACGATACAGGACCAGATTCTGCGCCTGATCAATCGACTGGTGATCGACAGGGGGCTGTCGGTGCTCATGGTCTCGCATTCGCTGGGCGTGATCCGCCAGTCCACGAGCCGCGTCAACATCATGTACGCCGGGACGGTGGTGGAGAGCGGCGCGACCGACGACGTCTTCAGCGACCCGAAACACCCCTACACCGCGGCCCTGATGGAGTGTGTCCCAAAGCTGACCGGGGGGAGCGTCGCGAGGGGGATTCCCGGACGGGTGCCGGACTACACGCAGCCCCCGAAGGGCTGTCGTTTCGCGCCGCGGTGCCCTTGGGCGCGGGATATCTGCAACGGGCAAAAACCGCCGCACCTGGAGGTGAGCCCCGGGCATCACGTGAGCTGTCACCTGGTAAGCGAGGGAATTCAATGACAAAGAAAATACTCGAGGTCAGACGCCTGAAAAAATACTTTCCACTGAAGAACCGCCTTGTGGTGAAGGCGGTGGACGACGTGACTCTGGATCTGTACGAGGGAGAGACCCTTGGGCTGGTGGGGGAGTCGGGGTCCGGCAAGAGCACCATCGCTTACGTGCTGGCGGGGATGTACGAGGCGACGGACGGAGATATTTTTTACAGGGGCGACAACCTCGCCAAAACCGGCCTGTACCGCACCCTGAAACAAAAGGGAGAAATTCAGATCGTCTTTCAGGACCCCGGTTCCTCGCTCAACCCCAGGCGGACGGTGCGAAAGAGCCTGATCCTGCCGATGACGATCCACGACAGGGGGCTCTCCCGGGAGGGAATGAACCGACGGGCGGAGGAGCTTCTGGAGGCGGTCGGCCTGCCCGGCGAGTTCGCCGACCGGTATCCGCGCGCGCTGGGAGGCGGCGAGCGCCAGCTGATCTCCGTCGCGCGCGCGCTGGCGACGCATCCGTCCCTGATGATCCTGGACGAGCCCACCTCCGCCCTCGACGTTTCCATACAGGCCAAAGTGATCAGCAAACTGATCGATTTGCAGAAGGAACTGAACCTGACGTACCTTTTCATCACCCACGATTTGAGCCTGATGCGCAACGTGGCCGACCGGGTCGCGATCCTGTACCTCGGACGCCTGTGCGAGCAGGCGCCGGCCGCGGATTTTTTCGAAAACCCCCTGCACCCCTACACGCAGATGTTGCTTTCCTCCATTCCTGTGGCGACGCTGGAGGAAGAAAAATTGAAACCCGCGCGAATTTCCTCCACCGGAGAAATTCCGAGCCCGGTCAACGTTCCGCCCGGCTGCGCCTTTCACCTGCGCTGCAGGGACCGGCTGCCGATCTGCGGGCAGGAGCGGCCTCAGATGCGCGAAATCGCCCCCGGCCACTCGATATGCTGTCATCTTCCGATCCACTGAACGCCCGCTATGTTATAATACAAAATTCATGCAGGGCCGGGCAACCTGTCCGGAGGCGTTTTTTGTGACCTGAAAACATTTTATGACCTGAAGACAATCTGGAGCGTTGCCGATGCTAAAAGAAATTTTACCCGATATATATCTGATCGAAGTGCCCCTGCCGGGCAATCCCCTCAAGAACTTGAACAGCTATTTTATCCGGGGCGGTGAGCGAAATTTGCTGGTGGACACCGGTTTTAACCGTCAGGAGTGTCGCGTTGCCCTGACCGGGGCCCTCGACGCGCTGGGGGCGGACATGGGGAGGACCGACATTTTCCTGACGCATATGCACTCCGACCACAGCGGTCTGGCGACCGGCATCGCTTCCCCGACCTCGAAAATTTATATCAGCGCCAAAGACCACGCCTGGATGCGGCAGGTCTTTTCTCCGAACGGGTGGGAGAATTTAAATCGATCTCTGGCCCGTCTCGGTTTTTCCGACGAAGAGGTTACGGAGAACAGGGTCACCAACCCGCTCTGGCGCTATTCGCCACCGCTGGATACCATCGATGCCGCCTACACCGCCATTGAAGATGGTTTTTCGCTCTCCCCCGGCCTGTACAGGCTCCGCGCCATCGAAACGCCCGGCCACACTCCCGGGCATATGTGCCTCTACGCGGAGGAACAAAAGCTGCTTTTTTGCGGGGACCACATTATTTTCGACATTTCGCCCAACATCACGTCATGGCGCAATGAACGGACACAAAACGAACAGCTTGCCCTGTACCTGTACATGGAAAGCCTGAAACGGGTGCGGGAACTCGACGTCAAAACGGCATTGTCCGCCCATCGGCGGGCAATGGGCGAATGCAGGGAGCGCATCGACGAGATCCTCCGGCACCACCGGGTCCGGCTGGAAGAGGTTCGGGGCATCGTAAAAAAATATCCCCGCTCCACCGTCTCCGGGATCGCCGCCAGAATGACCTGGGTGTCCCGCTCGGGCTGGGAAAGCTTCCCCGTGGCGCAAAAGTGGTTCGCCGTCGGCGAGGCGCTCGCGCATCTCGAGTACCTCGCGGCAAAAGGCGACATCGTTCAGGAGACCGAAGGCGTGCAACTGACCTTTATCTGATTAATGTGTACTGTATTGTGCTGAATGGCAATGGATCAAATACGTATTCCATGCAGTCACACTCAAAACTCGAATTTATTGAAAGCCATTGCTATAACTTACTTTTATCTTGCTGAAAATTGCGCTGTAAAAATCCGATTTTTGAGATTATGCCTGGCGAATGCGGGCCCTACACAAACAACAGGCGCGAAATTTCGACGCAAATCCGCTGCAGGTCCGGGACCAGCGCCAAAGCTCTCTCTGCTGTGAAGCGCAGGGCGGGCCCCGCCAGGGAGAGCGCGTAGACGGCGTTGCCGTGCCAGTCCATGATCGGAACGGCGACGGAGATGATCCCGTCTTCGCGCTCGCCGTAGCTGATGGCGTAGTCCTGGGCCCGGATGACGGCAAGTTCCTTCAGAAATGTTTTCCTGTCGGTGATGGTGGTTTCCGTGATGAAGGCAAGTTTTTTTACCTCGCGGTCCACGATTTCCTTAGGAGCGTAGGCCAGAAGCACCTTGCCCCCCGCTCCCGCCCAGAGCTGAAAACGATCGCCCACACGCACCACACAGCGCATCGTCAGAAGGCTCGGCACGTGTTCGTAGCAGACGCGAAACTCGCCCTCGATGCCGTAAAGGGAAATGGCCTCCTTCGTCTCGTCGCGGAGGGTCTGCATATAAGGCAGCACGACCTGATGCGGCTTGTAATGCGCCTGAGCGATAGCGCCCAAAAGGTATATCTGGCTGCCCGGAGCATAGGTCCGGTCATCGAAACGCTTCAGGACGTTCAGCGAAACCAGGGTCGTCAGGATTCGCAACGTCGTGCTCATGGGCAATCCCAGTTGCCCCGAAATCTGGTTCAGCGTCAGCCTTGGTTCGTCCAGCGTGAAACATGCCAAAATCGCAAACGCACGCTCAATAGCTCTTACCGTATCTTCTTTCATCTGCACTGCCCTTTCCAGGATACATAACTTCCTGCGTATTCCCATCAGGCGGAAGTATAACACAGGATACAGATTCGGTGTCCATATGTTTCAGCAGAGAAAAACCTTCCGGGGCAGACTGGAATTTACATTCAAATTTAAATTCACGGACCTCACGCCCCACGCGCCAGATGATCCAGCACCGCCCGGGTCATCACCTCGACGTTCGACTCCGTCGCGGGCTCCCGATCTCCCGTCCGGCTCGTCCAGGCAGGGAATGACCTTCTGCCTGAGAGGCATGGTCACGTTGAGCCCCCTGAAACGCAGGGCCATGAGCGCGGGAAGGATCGTCCCGTCCTCCTCCGCCTCGCAGGGCGTGTAGAGGGCCGCCCAGGGCGTCGAAACGCCGCCCGGGTCTCCAGCCGGGGGGCGTTTGACCCGTATCTGCAGCGCGCTACTTTACGGTCGGACGGGGAATGTTGAACTCCTCCGGAGAAAATTTTGCGCCGCCGGAATCATACAGGAGCCACGCGCTGACGGCTTTGTTCTGCTCGATGTACGCGCGCGCCGCGTCCCCGACAAGGCCCAGCTTCACGCCGCCCATGGTGTCGGCGAACTCCGTGAACTTCGGGTCGTTGCAGGCCTTCAGGTAAGCGTCCTGAAGCGCGTCGTGGGCCTCTTTCGGGCTCCCCTTTTTCAGGAATACGCCAAAAAAGGCCCCCCAGGGAAGGTACTGGTCGTATTTACCCGGGTAAATCTCCTTCACCGAGGGAACGTCCCCGATTCCGCCGATCCTCTCCGGCGAGATCACGGCAAGTCCCTTCACCGAGCCGCCGTTGATGTAGTTCGCGGCGGCCAGAAGCCCGACGGCGACGGCGTCGATATGCCCGCCCATGAGGGCCGTCAGCGCGGGCCCCTCTCCGTCGAACTGCACCAGATTGAAGGCGACTCCGTGAATTTTCTGAATCATGTTCGTCGCGACGTAGGGAAGTCCCCCCGGACCGGTCGAGCCCATCTTTATGGATTTTCCGCCCTCCGCGGCCTGGATGAGGTCCTGGTAGGTCTGACAGGGGGAATCTTTGGGCGCCACAACCACCCCGACGTTGGCCATCAGAATGATGACCGGATCGAACTGGTCGTAGTCGATCTGCGAAATTCCGGTGACCTTGTAGAGGTTGGGGTTCTCCGCTCCAAAGAGAATCGAATACCCGTCCGCCGGAAGGTTGGCGACCGTCGTCGTCGCAATGGCTCCCGTCGCGCCGGTCCTGTTCTGCAGGACAATGGTCCTTCCGAGGTGCTGCGACGCCAGAGGCGTGGCCGCCCTCGACACGTTATCCAGAGCCCCGCCCGCTCCCCACATGACGTACCCCTGCGGAGACTTTTCGGGATACGCGGCGCTCGCCGCACCCGCCGCCAGTAACGACACAACCGCCAGACACACGACCACTCGTTTCATTGCACAGTCCTCCTTAATATATGGATCCTCGATGGAAACGCCGGGGCTATGCCCCCAATGCTTACCGTCACTCGATGCCGCGCCATTTTCTGTAGAGTTTCGTCTGGGAGAAGAGCATAAAAACAATGGAAGCCGTCAGAAAAAAACTCAGGGGGCTGGTGAAAAAACCGCTGACAAACGGAAAAAGCCGGTCCTCCGCTATCTGCATGGTTCGGCGGTAGTTCGAGTCGAGCATCGGCCCGAGGATCAGCCCCAAAACCATCGGACCCGTCGCGTACCCGTAGAGCCGCATGAAATAGCCGAGGACGCCGAACCCCGTCATATAAAAGACGTCGACGACGCTGTTCTGGATCGCGTAGGTCCCGATGACGGAGAGGATAATGATGATGGGCATGATGATGCTCTTTGGAATCTCTATGATCTTCGCGAAGGGGCGCACGCTGAGAAGCCCGAGGACGAAAAGCGCGACGTTCGCTATGATGAGCATGGAGACGATCATCCAGAAAAGATGCGGCGTCTCGATCATGAGCATCGGGCCGGGCCTGAGCCCGTGGATGAAAAGCGCCCCGATGATGATCGCCGTGATCGCGTCCCCCGGAATCCCCAGGGTCAGCATGGGGATGAACGCGCCCCCGATAGCTCCCTTGTTGGCGGTCTCGGGCGCCACGAGGCCCTCATATGCCCCGTGACCAAAGGGCGTCTCCGGGTTTCTCGTCGTGCGCTTCGCCTGGTCGTAGGCCAGAAGGGCCGCCACGTCGCCGCCCGTCCCCGGCAGAGCGCCGATGAAAACCCCCAGAAGCGACGACCTGACGGCGAGCGGAAGATATTTTTTAAACGTGGGCCAGTCCGGAATGACCTTTGTAAGATTTTGTTTCGGGCTTTTGGCCCCGGACGTCCGGAACTGCGTCAGCGCCTCTGAGACGCCGAAAAGGCCGATCATCGCCGTTACGAAGCTGATGCCCGCCATCAAATTGAGGCTGCCGAACGTGTAGCGAAGCTCACCGGTCGAGGGGTCCATTCCGATCATGCTGATAAGAATCCCGACCGTGCCGGACATGATGCCCTTGATCGGGTCGCCGCCGCCGATGCTTCCAATCAGGAGAATGCCCATCACGGCGAGCAGGAAGAAATCTCTGGGCGAGAATTTGAGGGCGAAGCGGGCAATGATCGGGGCCGCGGCGGCGAGGGCCGCCACTCCGACAAACCCCGCGAACAGGGATACGGTGGTGCAAAGGCCGATGGCCTTTCCCGCCTCGCCCTTCTGCGCCAGCGGGTAACCCTCCATTCCCGTCGCGATGGCCGCCGGAGCGCCCGGAATGTTCAGCAGGATCGCCGTGATGGCTCCGCCGTAAACGGCCCCGACGAAAGTGCCGCACATCACGGCGAGCGCGTCGTTGATCTCCCAGGAAAAGGTGAACGATATCAGAAGCGAAACGGCCATCGTCCCCGAAAGGCCGGGAATCGCCCCCACCCATATGCCGGCGAAGACGCCCCCCCACAAAAGGAGCATGATGCGCCAGTCCATAAAGGGGATCAGGAAATACTGGAGATTTTGCGTCATGATTACCACCTCCTTGTATTGAAATCAGGGGAGGATGACGAGGAACACGTAGCGGAACACGGCGACGAGGACCGCCAGAGTTCCGGCGGAGATGATCAGTGACTGAAGAATTTTTTTGCCCCTGTGCAGCCAGACCATGCCGACCACCATGAACGCGTAGGAAGACAGGATAAAGTGCAGTTTCGGCAGGGCAAGGCAGTAGACGACGAGCATCGCCAGCATGAAAAGAACATCTCCGGGCAGGAGAAACTGAAAAAGCGTCCCGGAGTTCGCCGGTGGCTTCGCTCTTTTGATTGCCTTCGCGAGGGACGCCGCGCCGCACGCTGTAATGACCGCCGAAGCGATCTTCGGAAACACCGAGGGCGCCGAGTAGCTGTCGCTCGTCATTCCCATGGCGAAATAGTATCCCAGAACGCCGATGAGCGTGCCCAGAACGGCGAACCCAATCTCGCCGGGCCTGCGGACTTTTTCCGGGACGTAGACGGAAAGATCCTGCGGGGCAGACTCTGTCCTCATATTTTCTTCCATCCTTCTTCTATTTCTCTTCCATTGTTTCTTCTCACGCTTTGTGGGACTTTGCGTGTCCGGGGACAAGTGACGCGCGCGTAGCCGTCCGCGGCAAACGCGGCGATGGCCTCGTGACGCACGGAGACGTATTTGATGCCGGTTCCCTCGGCCATAATGAATTTCCGGTCCTCGGGGATATTGAAGCCGGCGGAGCAGCCGAAGCCGAAGTCCGAGGTCTTGCTGGTTCGCGTGTTCCGCATAATGTTTCCTCCTGTCGGGCCTGTAATGTCGCCAGCTTAAACCGGAGCCACGGAGCTCCGGCCCGCCCTCCGCAAACGAGACAGCAGCGGGCGTGCGGGCCTCATTTCGCCGCCTCACTGTCTTGATTCCATTTAATGGAATTTGAAAATAAAATGTAAAAAATAAACCTGTCTAATGGGTTTCTACTACGAGCTTCCGTTTTTGTCAAGCCCCAGGTGGCCCAAATCAGGGCCCCAAAATCCAGGCGGCGACGCCCCCTCCCCGCTTTGCAGCGTCCTCGCGGCGAGCCCGGCAGACTGTACAGCGCTGTACAGCCATGATTTTTAACGTTTTCTCACGTGTTGCTGTAGCAGCCGATGACCTCGAAATACTCGCAGGAGCTCGCGGCCTGCTCCAGCGTGGCGAGGGTGTTCGCGTCCAGGATGTTGCCCGCCAGCTCCGCAAAGAAGCGGTACCTGTCCGGCGTGGCGGGGCGCGACTCTATTCGCAGCAGGTTGATCCCCTGCGCCATGAACGGCATCAGCGTCTCGCACAGCGCCCCGGAGCGATGCGCCGTGGAAAACGTCACGGAGATCAGATCGCTCTTTTCGTCGTACTCCGGCCCGGACGCAATCACCACGAACGACGTGCGGTTGTCCGCGGAATCCATGACGTCCGGCGCGAGAATCGCGAGGCCGTTCACCTCGGCCGCCCGTCTCGATCCGATCGCCGCCGTTCTGCCGTCGTTCGCCTTCGCGACGGCCTCGGCGGCGAAGGCCGTGTTGCGGCAGGCCGTCAGGTCCCAGCCCCGCCCGTTCAGAAAGCGGCTGCACTGCCTGAAGCCCTCCGGGTGCGAAAACACCTCCCGAACGTCGGACAGCGTCGTCCCGACGGGCGCGAGCAGGCAGTGGCGAATATCGATCCACGTGCGCCCGACGATGAAAGAGCCGTACTTTCCGAGAAGGTCGTACGTTTCGCCTATCGCGCCCGTCCGGGAATTTTCGATCGCCACGACGCCGTAATCCGCCCGCTTCTCCTTCACGGCGAGGAAAACGTCCTCGGGAAACTCGACGTTCAGGCGGGGAACGTCCAGAAAAAGCTTCAGCAGCGCCTGCTCGCTCCACTCGCCCGGCAGCCCCCGGAAAGCGCAGGTGATATTCTGCCGCCTCGGTTCGCGCGCCGGAGGCAGGGGCGACATTCCCCCCTGAAACATCCGGCGGCGCTGGCGCTCCCGCGAGAGCGACAAAAGCGTGCGCATCAGCAGGGTCGCCTCCTTGCGCAGACCGTCCCCCGCCAGAGAGACGGCGCGGTCCACCACAACCCGCTCACGGGCGACGTCCTGAATGGGAATGTTCTCCCTGAGCTTCACCTCGGCCATCTGCAGGGAGACGTCCATCCTTTCCCTGAAAAGAGGAAGCAACCGCTCGTCGATCCCATCGATACGCCCGCGAAGAACGTTCATCTGCGCCCTTACGTCCATGTCTCCCGTCCCGGTTCTCTCGTCGACAATACATGAAGCCGTCCCGCTACTCATGTCATCCTCCTCCGTGCAACACACGAAATATCGAAATTTCCGGCGCACAAAAAACCGGGGTCCAGTTGCGGACCCCGGTTTTTTGTGCCGAATTGTGCTTCGTCGTTTCGTTTTCTAACCGTCTGAGACACGACACGCACAAATCTCACGCAAACCGAGATCCGTGCGGCTAAAGGAAAACACAAAATACGCGTAACCCGACATGACATTTATCGTCCGATTCAGCTCCATATCCTGTGCCCCCTTCGTTGTTCGTATCGTCAACGCTTTAAAACCGCATTCAGTCATTCGATGATGCATTTATAAACCGGAAAATCCCTTTTGTCAAGTCGTCGCTCAATGCCTGTCACTCATCTGTCCGGAAGAGGGGAGAGAGGGCTTCCAGCCTCTCTGTACGCCATTTTCAGGAAAGGCCGCCCCGGGGCGTACATTGAGGTGGAGCCCTCTCTCCTCTTGTGGTAACTTACGACGCGAACAGGCTTTGCGCCATATCGCGATCGGTTTCAATGTGATTGAATCCAATGCCCTCCAGTTCCCTGCGAAGCTGGCGGGTATTTCCCAGAACGCTCATCGCGTGCGCCATCTCGCCAGAAGAAGCGCCGCGTCGCTTCATTTTCGTCAGAAGCTCTTTACAGCCCTCATTTATGCTCGTCTCTTCTTCCCGGGAGAGCGACCTGCCGCGCTCTTTCATGATCGCGGCGTACGCGTCCGGGAACGGTTTCGTGTAAACACCGTCTCTGCTGACGTTTTTGTAGAGAATCTCACCGGCTCGGTTGTAAACCCCGACACTCTCGACGCGGCCCCTCGCTTCGACCCTTTTCACCGCCTCGGGAATGCCGGCGTATATCCTGTTGTGCACCTCCAGGTTCGTCCAGAGGCCGTAACCGCCGTCTTCTCTCTGGCCTTCGCAGCGCTCCAGAATGCCGAGCCTGCTGGCCTCGCTCCCCACCGCCATCACCAGCACGTCAACCCGATATCCTTCATCTTTCAGGCGATCGATGACGTTCATCAGCAGATCTCCATTACTCATCTCGTCCTCGAGGACGATGTTTCGGCGGTTTTTTATCGCGGCCGTGAGAAGGCGTTTCACCCATCCCCCCACGTCCGACGCGGTTTTTTGAACGCAGCGCCGTTCGTCCAGTCTCAGAATGTCCTCGAAAAACGGGTGTGCCGCCCGGTAGTTGTCTTCCATAATAACGGCAGGACTGTCCCGCATCCCTTCCAGCGCAATACGGAGCAGTGTCCCCCTGCCCGCGCCGGGCTGACCGCCGATGATGGCGGCGCGGAGTTCCAGACTCTCCGTCGACTGCTCCAGCAGGTCACGGATCAGCCTTTTGCAGAGGAGCGCGTGTTCGCTGTTCAGCAGCTTATACTGTCTGTCGTTCATTCCGCGCCCTCCTGGCGTGCCTGATAAAGGGACCGTACACGTCGAGGCAG
>JAISSA010000157.1 GCA_031273365.1 Synergistaceae bacterium | reverse complement strand
TTCGTTCAGTACAGGGGTTGTGATTGCCCCTTCTTATAATGTAGAATTGAAAGTCAGTGTTAAGAGATGAACGTTCTGAACGAACAGCAACCGAACTAAAAATTATTCATCGTCCCCTGCCGCAGGGCAGGGTTACAGGAGAAGGAGTGAAACAGTGTTATGCAGTCCATCATCTTTTTGATATTAGGAATAGTGGCCGGCGGCGGGATCGGTTATCTGGTCCTGCGGACCATCGATAACTCCCGCGTTTCCGGGGTGAAGCACCAGACCATCGTCATGCTGCAGGAAGCCACCGAAGCGGCCGAACGCATCAAAAAAGAGCGTCTCACCGAGGGGAAGGACGAGATATTCAGACTTCGTCAGGACGCCGAGAAGGATATCCGGGAACGCCGCAGCGAGCTCCAGCGCGCGGAGCGCAAAATCGAGCAGAAGGAAGAAAACCTGGACCGCAAGCTGGACAGGGTCAGTCACAGGGAGGAAGACCTGCGTCGCCGGCAGGAGGAGGTGGAACAGCGCGGGTCCGAGATCGAGGCCGTCCTGAAACAGCAGATGACGCGCCTGGAGGAAATCGCGGTGATGACCCGGGAACAGGCGCAGGAAATTCTGCTTCGAAAAACCGAGGAGGAGGCCCAGTACGTCATCGGCCTCCGCCTGAAGGAGCTCGAAGAAAAGGCAAAGCGCGAGGCCGACCGCAGAGCCCGCGACATCATTATCACCGCCGTGCAGCGCTGCGCCGTCGAACACTCCTCGGACGCCACGGTCAGCGTCGTTCCCCTTCCGACCGACGACATGAAAGGACGCATCATCGGCAGAGAAGGCCGCAACATTCGCGCCTTCGAGACTCTGACCGGCGTCGACCTCATCGTGGACGACACCCCCGAGGCCGTTACGCTGAGCAGCTTCGACCCCGTGCGGCGCGAGATCGCCCGCCTCTCGCTGGAGCGCCTGATCACCGACGGACGTATTCACCCGGCGCGCATCGAAGAACTGATCGACAAGGCCACCCGGGACGTCGAAGAACAGATCATGGAGGCCGGCGAGGCCGCGCTTCTCGAAACCGGCGTCAAAAACATGCACACGGAGCTGATTCGCACGCTGGGGCAGCTCAAATTTCGCTTCAGCTACGGACAGAACGCCCTTTCTCACAGTCTCGAGGTCGCCCACATTTCGGGCATCATCGCCGCGGAGCTCGGCATCGACGAAGAACTGGCGCGCCGCGCCGGCCTGCTGCACGACCTCGGCAAGGCCGTCGATCACCAGGTCGAGGGACCGCACGCCCTCATCGGCGCGGACCTGGCGAAGCGGTTCGGAGAGCGCTCGGAGATCATCAGCGCCGTCGCTTCTCACCACGATAACGTGGAGCCCAGAAATATCTACGACGTCATCGTTGCCTGCGCCGACGCCATAAGCGCATCCCGGCCGGGAGCGCGCCGCGAAAGCCTCGACGCCTACATCAAGCGCCTCGAAAAGCTGGAGGAGCTGGCGCAGGCCTTCAGCGGCGTCAGCAAGGCCTACGCCATCCAGGCGGGCCGCGAGGTTCGGGTGGTCGTCATGCCCAACAACACCGACGATGGAACCGTTCACAAGCTGGCTTACGATATTGCCCGCAAAATCGAGGAGGAAATGAAGTACCCCGGACAGATCAAGGTCACCGTTTCGCGGGAAATGCGATCGACGGACTACGCGAAATAACGAGACGGGGCGAATATGAAGATTCTTTTTGTCGGAGATCTGGTGGGAAGCCCCGGCCGCGCGACGCTGGCCGGCGTTCTTCCCGTTCTCGCCGAACGATGGGACGGGTTCGACTTCGTCGTCGTCAACTGCGAAAATGCCGCCGCGGGCAGAGGCATGACCGAAAAGGTCATGGAGGAACTTTTCGCCCTGGGGGTGCACGGGATGACCTCGGGCAACCATATATGGGACAAAAACATTTTCTATCCCACGCTCGCCTCCGAAACGCGGGTGATTCGTCCCGCAAACTACCCCCCCGGCTGTCCGGGGACGGGGCATACGGTTATCGAGCGCAACGGGAAAAAATTGGGGCTGCTGAATCTGCAGGGACGCGTTTTCATGCCCCCCGTGGATTGCCCCTTCAGGGCCGCCGATGCCGTCCTCGCGGAGTTCGAGGATATTCCTGTTCTCGTGGATTTTCACGCGGAGGCCACCTCGGAAAAAAAGGCCCTCGCCGTTTACCTGGACGGCCGCGTCGCCGCGCTGGCGGGGACTCACACGCACGTGCAGACGGCCGACGAGTGCGTGCTGCCCGGCGGAACGGCCAGCATCTCCGACGTCGGCATGACGGGCGGACACGGCGGCATCATCGGCGTAAAGACGGAAAACGTTCTGCCGCGCTACCTGACGGGAATGCCCGCCAAATTCGAGGTCTGCGATGCAGATCCGCGCATCAACGCCGTCGTCATCGAAGTCGACGAGGAAACGCGACGCGCCGTGAACATCGTGAGAATCAATGAACGCGTCAATTTGAGATAATTCGGGTCACAATCCCGGCAACCCGCAGCCGTTCAGGCCCGGTCGGCTTCGTCCCGGCGGGACCTGAACGGGGCTTTTTATTTTATGACTATTAAGTTGCCTCAGGCCGGGAGGGCGCTTCACCGGAACGGAGAGCCGCCACCCTCTTTTCAGTGGCAAACGGGTTCGGGTTGTAGTGGAGGGGAAGTGCCCTCCCGACCTTTACCTGAAGCAACTGTATGGTCATGTTTTATTTTGTAAACCAGTGTCAATAACTTAAGTCAAAAACATGGGGCTCCGCCCCATACCCCGCAGGGGACTTGTCCCCTGACCCCGTTAATTTTTTTTCCTGCGCTACTCATACCCCAGAAACTTTATTTTTTCGATTGCTTTGTCATAGTCGAACAGCAGAATGTGATTCTCGAGTTCCGACAGATCCTTTCGTGCCCTCTGATTCAACGGCAACGCCATGTATTCGACGACCAGCCTGTTCGCCGCCGCGATGTCCATGCCGGTCAGCGCCGACCGCAGCGTTTCCATCTGGTCCTCCGTCAAATCTTCGCCATCCTGTGACGGTTCAGGCAGACTCTGCCCCAGCGACTTCTGTATGCTGTCTCTCAAAGCGCACAGGCCCGAGAGAAACGCCCCGGTCTCCCTCGCAACCGCCTCCGCGTCCCCGGCCCGCGACGCCTCCTCCATACGCGCCGCAAAATCGCCGAACTCCATTGCCCCGATGCTGCGGGAAGCGCTTTTCAGGGCGTGCACCAGCGTCATGTACAGGCCCAAATCTCCCTGCTCCACGCATTGCTCGATCTGCTGCACCTTCTCGTTGGCGTCCATGCAGAAAACCGCCAGAATATCCAGATACGCCGCGACCGAACCGCCGGAGTTGTTCAACCCCTCCTCGACGGACAGGCCCGGCACATCCAAAAGACCAAAAAAATCAACGGGGCTCGTTTTTGTGGATGTGGCGGACGTGTCGGAATCCATCCCCTCTCTGCTGAGCTGTTTTTCCTGCGGCAGCCATTTTTGCAAAATGGAATTCAGTTTCTGAAGGTCGATGGGCTTCGCCAGAAAATCGTTCATCCCGCTCTTCAAAAACATCTCACGCTGCCCGGAAACCGCGTTGGCAGTCAGGGCGATGATCGGCAGGGTCTGATAATACTCGCTGTACGGGTCGATCGCGCGGATGGCGGCCGTCGCCTCCACGCCGTCCATGCCAGGCATCATGTGATCCATGAAAATGATGTCATAACGGTTTACCCGCGCGAGATTGATCGCCTCCGGCCCGCTCAGGCAGGTGTGAGCTTCCAGTCCGTAAAGCGCCAGCAGCTCTTTGGACACCCGGAGGTTGGTTGAAATATCGTCCACGATCAACACTTTCGCGTCCGGGGCCTTAAAGCTCAGGCGGCGCTTCCTGACGGTGATGTCCTCATTCCTCACGCCGTTGAGGGTATTGGCGACGTTAATACAGAATACAGGCATCGTGACGCTGTTGATGTCCCTGTAAGCCGAGACGTCGTTCATCTCGACCATGTTCACAAGTACCGTGCGCGACTGGCTTTTTCCAATGCAAAACACGCTGTCGGCAATGTATCCGGAGGTGACGAAGGCGTAATCGTATCCGCTTTTCTCCAATTTTCCGGTGAAGTCGGCAAAATTCTGCGCGCATACCGGCTTTATGCCGAGATTGGTCAGAGCGTACATCAGGGAGCTCAGATAAATGGGCCGTTCTTCGAATATCAGCACGCGGCAGTTCTCCGCGTTATCTACGGACGCAAGCTTTTTATCGCTGCCCGGTTTGACCGCCTGGATGACCGTGGCGGCAAACGAGGAGCCGCGGCCATATTCGCTCTTCACGGAAACATCCCCGTCCATGGCGCGGCAAAAGCTGCGCGTTATGGCGAGACCGAGCCCGGTCCCCTCGACCTCCCGCATCCGGATATCCTCGATCCGGACAAAGTCCCCGAACAGCTTGTCCAGATCCTTTCGCCTTATGCCGATGCCGCTGTCCTCGACAATAAACTCGAGGCGGATTTTCCCCTCGCCGATGTCCTCGAACCGAATCTCCAGCGCGATGTGCCCCGAGTACGTGTACTTGACCGCATTGCTCAGGAGGTTCAACAGGATCTGCCTCGTGCGTATTTCATCGCCAATCAGCTGCTCCGGGATATTGCTGTCCACCTTCACGGAAAACGCGAGCTGCCTGTCCGCCAGACGCGCCCGGGTCAGGTTCACCACGTCGTATATCAGAGACGCGAAGTAATATCTTTCGGACACCAGGCTCAACTGCCCGGCCTCGATTTTGGAGAAGTCGAGGACGTCGTTGATGATGGAAAGCAGGTTGCTCCCCGCCTGCTGGATGGTGGAAACGTACTCGAACATTTCGCGGGGGACCTCCCTGTGCGCGATGAGCTCGGACATTCCTATGATCGTGTTCAGCGGCGTGCGCATCTCGTGACTCATCCGCGCCAGGAAGGACGATTTGCTGACGCTCTCTTCATCGGAGCGCATCTTTTCCGCGCCGACCCGGATCAGAAAGGAGTCCAGAAGAAGCGTCATCAGCAGTCCCGTCATGGCAAGAATCGCTATCATGGAATAAAGGTCTCCGTAATGACTGCTATATGGAACCGCCATGCCGATATACCAGCCATGGGTCGCCTTCTGGAAAAACGTCACCATCCTCTGCCCGGCGCTGTTGATGAGCTCTATTTCGGAAATTATGGGAACGCCGGCGGCCATCTGCTTCAGAATTTTCGCATGTCCTTCGCTGATGGCCTCCACCGGTTTTCCCAGCCGGCTTTCGTCCGGGTACATGACAAAAGTTCCGTCTTCGGCGACGACCAGGCCATACCCCCCGGCCATGAACTGTCGCGACGTTATATGTCGGGACAGGCTGTTCAGTTCCATATCCAGGAAAAGGACGCCATAATCCTCTCCATTGGAGCCGATCAGCACTTTCGAGAACGTCACGACACGCTGTCCCGTGCGCGCGTCGACGTAAGCTCCGGCGAACGCCACACGTCCGTTCGCTCTGCGCGCGGACGTGTACCACGGCCGCAGCTGCGGCTGATACCCCTCGGGCGGCGCATAGGCCGGCCCGACCCCAAAACGCCCCCTGATGAGGCCGCCCATAAGTATAAAACCCGATATGTTGCTCTCCGACTCCACCATGCCGCTGTTGAGGTTTGCCATGAACCTTTCGATCTCTTCATACGTCTGGCGGTTGTCGAGGCGCTCCTGGACGGCAAGGGCGATAATCAACGTGGATACCTCGAGTTCACGCAAACTGGCGTTGATTTCCGCCACCATGATGGAGGTCGCCCTCTCCGCATCCGCGCTGATCTCCCTTTTCACGACGCGGATCACGTACAGACAGCTCATGAACACCATGACAAAAAACGCGATGAACACGAGCATCAGCTGTTTGAAGTTCGCTCTGATCACCTTTTTTATTACGCTGATTTTCATACCGGACTCTCCTCATACGGCGGTTGCCGTCGGCGTCGTCACCAAAGCTCCATATAACGGGAGTGCCACATAGTCATGACAGGATTTTCGCCGGAATATCCCTTACCGTTTCATCCTGCCGCACTCAAAGAAAAGGCTCCGACGGAGGGGAACCGGGCGGATGCGGCCGAAAACGCCTCCTCGAGGTTGGGGTCGAAATGACTGCCAAAAGCTTCATGAATGATGTGCGTGGCATCTTCGAACCGGAACGCCTTCTTGTACGGGCGCTCTGAGACCAGCGCGTCGTACACGTCGGCAATGGCCATCAACCGCCCCTGCAGGGGGATATCTTCACCGGCGAGGCTGTAAGGATAACCGGACCCGTCCCATCTTTCATGATGCGTGCCCGCCATGATTTTCGCGTGCGCCAGAAACGCGTTCTCGCTGGTAATGTTCTGTATGCTGTCGATAATCTTTTCGCCAAACACGGTGTGTTTTTTCATTTCCTCGAATTCTTCTTCCGTCAGCTTCCCCGGTTTCAGAAGGATGCTGTCATGGATGGATATTTTGCCCACGTCATGGAGCTGAGACGACTGGAGAAACAATTCGATATCCCATGACCGCAGTTCGCTGCGGTAAACGTTGAGTCGGGACATCTCCTCGAGCAGGATACGCAGGGTATGCGAGGTGCGCGAGACATGCCCGCCCGTGATGTCGTCCCGGCATTCCACCAGCTCGCTGACCGTCAGAAGGATCGCTCCCTGAAGCTCCACTATCGCGCTCGTCTTCTCCGCCACAAGCTTTTCGAGGTTGGCATTGACGTATTTCAATTCCCTCTTCTGAGACTCGATGAGCATGTGTATCTTGACCCGTTTCAGCAGCAACTGCGGGGTAAACGGCTTGATGATATAGTCCACGGCCCCGAGCGAAAGGCCCTCCAGCTCACTTACCGCGTCCGCCTTCGACGTGAGGAATATGACGGGTATATCCTGCGTCCTTTCATCGACCTTCAGGCTTCTGATCGCGTCATATCCCCCAATTTCCGGCATGAGCACGTCGAGCAAAATCAGATCGGGAAGGACATTCTCGAGAAGCACGCGCATCTTTTCCACGCTGGGAACGGTGAAGACATCAAACGCGCTTATCAGGGCATTCCTTGCCATTTTCAGGTTGATAGGACTGTCGTCTACGATAAGTACTTTTTTCCTGTCATCCGACATAAGCTCACCTGCAATATTGTCCTGTCCGATATTTATCGCGCCGGGAAAGGCCGCGTCAATATTCCGCATACAGCATTAAAGATCACCGTCGGGTTGTCCGATACAACGGTCAGACGGGCACTTCCTCAGTCGATATAAAGTCTTACGGCACTATCAAAGCCTTACAGCAACACGAAAATCTTCCCATCTGTTCATCTGGTGGCTGACAAAAACAACGCTCTCCTGAATTATATCACCTAATTTTTATACGTGAATTCCCAGGCAAGCTATCGCACCTGATAATCATGTTCATCTGGTAACTCTACGCTTGACTTTACGTTCCCTTTTGTTTAGGCTGTTTAACGTAATGAAAGGTCGTCAGTGGGGTGTTGGTTCGTAGCGTGTGGGGTGTTCGTGATCGAATTTCCGGTCAAAATTCACAGAGGAGGGGTTTAATATGTCGTCAAAAACGATGGAAGATCTGGCGGGGGGATTTGCCGGCGAGTCGCAGGCCAACAGGAAGTACGCCGCATTTGCTGAGCAGGCTGAAAAAGAGGGATATCCGGGAGTGGCGAAGATGTTCCGCGCGATCGCGTCCGCGGAGACGATTCACGCACTTTCTCATTTCCGCGCCATGGGTGGGGTAAAGGACACGGCAGCCAATCTTAAGGCCGCTCTGGAAGGCGAAACCTACGAGTTCACCACGATGTATCCCGGCTTTATCAAAGACGCCGAGCTCGAGAAAGAGGAGACGGCGCGCAGGAGTTTCCACCTCGCCAATGAAGCCGAGAAAATTCACGGCGCTCTTTATCAGAAGGCGATCGACGGCCTTGCGTCCCTGAAGGGGAAGGA
>JAISSA010000284.1 GCA_031273365.1 Synergistaceae bacterium | reverse complement strand
CGGCCGTTTTTCGCACAGTCCCTGCGAGGTACTCTTTTGACTGTGCACTTTTGACTGTGCATTGAAGTAATTGAAGTATAATGATGCATGTATCTTCATTGAGGAGGATTTCCATGGCTTTTACCATCAGGTTCAGAGACGGAAAATACGTGACGGGCGAGGCGCCGCTCTCCGGGCGCAACGCCATGGCGGAACTGGGTATTCTCGTGGACAGCGGCATTGTCGCCTGGCGCGTCAACAACTACGTGCGGCCCCTCGAGTGGGTCGTCGAGGACGACAGCACGGCGGAGTTCATCCATGCCACTTCACCCGTGGGACTTCAGATCTATCGGCGCACGCTCGACTTTCTCTTCGCCATCGCGAGCCTCTCTGTCCTCGGCCGCAGAGCGATTTTGCGCCACTCCATCAACGAGGGCCACTATTGGGAGTTCGAGGACGGGGACATCAGTCAGTCCGACGTCTACAGGCTGCACGCGGCCATGAGCGAAATGATCCGGCAGGACACGCCGATCATCCGAAAGGTCCTGCCCATCGACAAGGCCCGCCGCATCTTCGAGATGCAGGGCGAGCCCGAGATCGCCGAACTGTTCGTGCGGGCCAATATGGACCCCGTGGAGGTCTATCGCTGCGGCACGCAGTACGGCTATTTCTGCGGGACGATGGCCCCTTCCATCGGGGTGCTGCGGCAGTTCGACCTCGTGCGTTTTTCGCACGGCGTGGTGGTGCAGGCACCCACGCTTTCCTCCCCGGACAGCGTAGAGCCCCTGCGGACCGACAGGGCGCTGGGCGACGTCTTTTTCGACTACGCCCACTGGCTGAAGGTGCTGGGCCTGAACTACCTCAGCAGCCTGCACCGTCTCGTGACGGACGGCAGGGCGCAGGAGCTGATCCTCATCTCCGAGGCTTTCCACTCGCAGCGCCTGAGCCACATCGCCTCGGAGATTCGGGCCCGGCCCGCGGTGAAGGTGATCGCCATCGCCGGGCCGTCGGGGTCGGGTAAGACCACGTTCTCGGAGCGCCTGAAGATCGAGATGATCGTCTGCGGAAAACACCCCGTGACCCTGCCGCTGGACAATTACTTTCTCGAACGGAACCAAACCCCGCGGGACGAAAACGGGGAGCTCGACTACGAGATCCTGGAGGCGCTCGACCTCAACCTTTTGCGGGACAACCTGACCCACATCCTGGAGGGAGAGGAGGTCATCACCCCGCGCTACGATTTCCTGCTGGGCAAAAAGACGCCGGGTAAACCCATCAAACTGGGGCCCGAGGACATCCTGATCATGGAGGGCATTCACGGGCTCAACGACAAGATTCTGGAGATGCTGCCGGAGGAGAGGCGATTTACCGTTTTCGTCTCGCCTCTGACGGGAATCTGCATCGATCCCCATAATCGCACCAGCACCGGCGACAACCGCCTGCTCCGGCGCATCATTCGCGATTATCGCACCCGGGGCAAGTCCGCGGAGGTGACGCTGGAGATGTATCCGAAGGTGGTGCAGGGCGCGATGCGCTATATTTTCCCGTATCAGAGCCGCGCGAACGTCGTCTTCAACTCCTCTCTGCCCTACGAGCTGGGCGCGCTGAAGGGGTACGTCGAGCCCGTCCTGCACACCGTTCGGGACGAGTCGCCGTTTTTCGGGGACGCGCTGCGGCTGCTGAATATTCTGAGATTTGTACCCTCGATCCCGTCTGAGGGCATTCCAAACAACTCCGTTATTCGGGAATTCATCGGCGGAAGCTGCCTCGACGTTTAAGACGACGGGCCGGGTCCGCGGTTGAGGGCGGAGTTGCGTTCAAAAGGGAGGATTTGGCGTGAAGGAACTGCTCGAGTCGGCACGCGGCGACAGGGTTGCGGATTTTGTCGTCAAAAATGCGCGTGTCGCCAACGTCTATACCATGGAATACGAGGAAGTCGACGTCGCCGTCGTCGGGAATCGCATTGCCGGACTGGGGAATGACTACACGGGGGAGACCATCGTCGACGCAAAGGGACAAATCCTGATCCCCGGCATGATCGATGGGCACGTCCACATCGAAAGCACGATGCTCACCCCTGCCGTTTTCGCCGACAGCGTCGTTCTGCGCGGGACGACGACGGTCATGGCCGATCCGCACGAGATCGCGAACGTTCTTGGCATGGGCGGCGTGGAATACATGTACATGGCCGCCCGGGGGTTGCCCGTGGACGTGTTCCTCGGGGCGCCCTCCTGCGTGCCCGCGTCCGATCTGGAGACGTCCTGCGAGAATCTGGAGATGGACGCCATTCGCGAGATGTTCGATCGCGGGTGGTGTCAGCATCTGGGGGAAGTCATGAATTTTCCGGGCGTCGTCGCCGGAGAGGCCGCGGTGTGGGGGAAAATTCAGGCGGCCGGGAACGTTCCGCTGACCGGGCACGCGCCGGGGCTCCGCGGAAAGGAGCTTTGCGCCTACCTGACGTCGGGCGTCTCCTCCGACCATGAATGCACGTCCCCTGAAGAGGCGCTGGAAAAACTGCGCCGGGGAATGTGGCTGATGATGCGCGAGGGGGCCTCCTCGCCGGATCTCGTCCGTCTTCTGCCGCTCCTGCGGGACAGACCGGAGCTGGCCTGCCGCTGCATGGCCGTCACGGACGACGTCACGGCGAAGCACCTTTTGCAGGTGGGACACATGGACGCCAAGGTCCGCATCATGGTCCGGGAGGGGCTCGATCCTCTCGTCGCGCTGCGGACGGTGACGCTTTCCCCGGCGGACTACTTCGGGCTGAAGGACCGCGGGGCGATCGGGCCCGGGCTGCGGGCCGACATGGCGCTGATCGACGACTTCGAAAATTTCCGGGTCGACAGCGTCTGGAAGGGTGGACGTCCGGTGGTGGAGGGGGGAAAGCTCCTCCGCAAAAGCGAGTGCTGTATCGATCCCGAGCTCTTTCGGCAGAAAACGCGCCTCTTCGTTCCCCTGACGACGGACCAGTTGCAGGTCAGAAAACCGCGAAAGGCGGAGGTGCGCGTCATCAGGGTGCAGGAGGGTTCTCTGGCGACGCAGTCCTTCCTGGAAACGGATTTCCCCGTACAGGACGGAATGGCCGTGCCCGACGCCGGGAAAGATCTGGCGAAGGTCGTCGTGCAGGAGCGCCATCGAAACACGAAACGCTTCAGCGTCGGCTTCGTCTCGGGGCTGGGCATGAGGTCGGGCGCGATCGCCTCCTCGGTGGCCCACGACGCGCACAACTTCGTCGCGGCGGGGATGGACGACCTGTCCATCGTAACGGCTCTGACCTTTCTGGGAGAAAACGGCGGAGGGCTGGTCGCGACCTGCGGCGCCGACGTTCAGGGTTTCTTCGCCCTTCCCGTGGCGGGGCTGATGTCGACTCTGGACGCCGCCTCGGCGGCGCGGGCGCTGGACGATCTCGAAGAGCGCGCGAAGGAGACGGGCATCGCGATCGCGCATCCCTTTATGGTGCTGTCTTTTCTCTGTCTGTCCGTCATTCCGGAGCTCAGGATCACGGATCAGGGATATGTCGACATTACAAAAGGAGGTGTGCAGTCGCTTTTCTGCTTCCCGGAGGTGCGGTGAAAGCTGCCTGCAAGTATGATGAGACAACTGCTGTTGCTGCATGGGAAGCCATATATTTATATTATATAGAAAGGAGTTGCTGAAAAAATGTCTTTTCCGGAAAGGCAGTTCAGGTTGCGCGAAAATCACACCACGGTAAAGACGGAGCTGATTGCCGGCCTGACGACGTTCATGACGATGGCCTATATTATTTTTGTAAACCCGGGCATTCTTTCCCAAACCGGGATGCCCTTCGACTCCCTGATGGTCGCGACCTGCCTGTCCGCTGCGCTGTCTACGTTTTTGATGGCGTTTCTGGCCAACTATCCCATAGCCCTGGCGCCGGGCATGGGGCTCAACGCGTTTTTTGCCTTCAGCGTGGTCATCGGGATGAAGGTGCCCTGGAGGGTCGCGCTTTTTGCGGTGTTCGTGGAGGGCATCCTCTTCATCGCCCTGACCCTGACGAAGCTGCGGGAGGAGATCGTCAACACCATCCCCAAAACCCTGAAAATCGGGATCGCCAGTGGAATCGGACTTTTCATCGCCTTCATCGGCCTTCAGGGGGCGGGAATCATCGTCCATAACGACGCGACGCTGGTCACCCTCGGCAAACTGAGGAACAACGTTCCGGCGCTGCTGGCTCTGTGCGGTCTGGCGCTGATCATTGTTCTGGAGTGCTTCCGGGTCACGGGCGCCCTCCTGATCGGCATCGCGGCCATCACCGCCGTGAGCGTCGGCCTTGGCATGGTCAGCCTGCCGGCGACGTTCGTCTCCCGGCCGCCCTCTCTGGCGCCGATTTTCTGGCAGTTCGACTTTTCCATGATTTCGAACCTCAACTTCTGGGTCATTGTCTTCACGTTCTTTTTCGTCGATTTCTTCGACACGGTGGGGACGCTGGTCGGCGTCTGCAACCGCAGCGGGCTGCTCGACTCCCGGGGCCGCCTGCCCAACGCCAGAGGCGCCCTTCTTGCCGACGCCATCGGCACCGTCGCCGGAGCCGTACTGGGGACGTCGACGGTCACGTCGTATGCCGAGAGCGCCAGCGGCATCGCGCAGGGCGGACGAACCGGGCTCGCCTCGATCGTTACAGGCGTTCTGTTCGTGCTGGCCATTTTCTTCAGCCCGATTGTCGGGATGGTGCCGCCCCATGCGACCGCGCCGGCGCTGGTCGTAGTCGGCATCTACATGATGGCGGGACTTCGCGACCTCAACTACGAGGACTGGACGGAGCTGGTGCCCGCCATGCTCTCGTTTTTCATGATGCCTCTGGCCTACAGCATCGCCACCGGAATCGAGTTCGGCATCGTTTCCTGCGTCGTGCTGAAGCTCCTTACCGGCAAATGGAAGAACGTGAGCTGGCTCATGTACGGCCTGGCCGTTCTGTTCATTTTAAAAGAAGCGTTCGTTTGATGACCCCACGAAGCAGACGACGGTTGCGTATCGCGCTTTTCATCGTCGCCGTCGCCTTCATTCTTTTGGGCTGGTACAGGGGAGAGACGCGGACCGTCTTCGTCAGGGCGGCCAACCTGTGTCTCGAGTGCGTCGGCATCGGGTAGGGGGATGTTCGAGCAATGATCCGCAGGGCTGTGCAGTGGCTGACCCTGCTGGGATGCAACGCCTGGTGGCCCGGCTTTATCGAGGGGCGAATTTACGGCGGAAAGCTGAAGTCCGTCTGCGTTCCCGGCCTGAACTGCTACTCCTGCCCCGGCGCGGTGGCCTCCTGTCCTCTGGGTTCGCTGCAGGCCGTTCTCGGGTCCTGGCGGTACAGCTTCAGTTTCTACGTGGTCGGGCTTATGATGGCTTTTGGGTTGCTGTTCGGGCGTTTTATCTGCGGCTTTCTGTGCCCGTTCGGCCTGCTGCAGGAGCTGGCGCACAAACTTTCGTCGCGACTTTCGTTTCTTCGCGGAAAACAGGCAAAGCAGGCAAACCAGACAAAAAATCTGCGGTGGCGGCCGATTTACGTTAAATATATTCTGGGGGTGGTTTTTGTCGTCGCGCTTCCCCTGCTGGCGACCAACTCGATGGGGCTTGGCGACCCTGCCTTCTGCAAATATATTTGCCCGGCGGGGACGCTGACGGCGGGCGCGCCGCTTCTGGCCGCGAATCCATCCCTGCGGGACGCCGTCGGGTGGCTGTTTGTGCTGAAGGCCGGCATTGCCGTCGCGACGCTGGCGGGGTGCCTGGCGATTTACCGTTTCTTTTGCAAATACCTGTGTCCGTTGGGTGCGTTTTATGGCCTCTTCAACAAAGTGGCCGTCTACCGCCTCCGGCTGGAAGAGGGAAACTGCGTTCACTGCGGCGCCTGTTCGCGGGTGTGCAAAATGGCGGTCGATCCGTCCCGGACGCCGAACAGCCCGGAGTGCATCCGTTGCGGCGACTGCGTAAGGGCCTGCCGTTTTTCCGCGCTCTCCGCCGGTTTTTCGGATTGGAGACGGACATCGGAAAACGGCGGTAGTGGGGTTCTCAGGGGCAAAGCCCCCTGATAATGTTTACATAATAACGAGGGAGGTTTCGCCATGAAGCTGTATCTTGTGCGTCACGGGGACGCGATTCCCATGGAGAGCGACGAAAGGCGCCCCCTTTCCGTGCAGGGCAGGGCGGAGTCGGAAAACGTCGGTCATTTTCTGAAGCGCACGATGGTAAAACCTCACCTTATCTGCCACAGTACGCTTTTGCGCAGCGCGGAGACCGCCGCGCTAATTGCGGGCGTTCTCGGGTGTCCGCAGTGCCTTCGGGAGCAGGAGGGCCTGTTGCCGGACGACGACACGGACTCCTGGGCGGAGGAGCTGGGGACAATGGTTGAAAACTGCGTTCTGGTCGGGCATCTGCCGTTTTTGTCCGCGCTGGCCTCCAACCTGCTGACGGGCTCGGAGGACGATCTGTCCCTCAAATTTCCCAGCGGGTCGGTGCTTTGCCTCGAACGCGAAGGCTACGGCGGCTGGACCCTGCGTTATTTCGTGACCGCTAAAATCGTCGCCTCGGGCGGATTTCGCGTTTAAACGGTTTGAGAAAGCGGAGGCGCAGAAAATCCTCGTGCCCGGCGCCCGTGAGTTGTTAGCCGCTAACCGCCGGTATGAAGCTTTTCGATTTGCTCTCGGGATAAACCGGTGAAGCGAATAATCTGATCGACGGTCAGGCCGCCGTTCAACATATTTTTCGCGTCTTCGAGCTTGCCTTCGAGCTTGCCTTCCAGTTTGCCTTCGTCGAAGGATACAAGTCTGTTATGTTCCATGTCCATCTGGAATTTGCGCCTGGCGCGGAAACGGGCGCGTTCGTCCGCATCCTGACTGATGCTGGTCAGAAGGTCGTATGC
>JAISSA010000105.1 GCA_031273365.1 Synergistaceae bacterium | reverse complement strand
GATGCGGTAAAATTCGATAAAAATGGCTATAATGGGGCGTGCCGATCTGCATGAGGCACGGTTGCGCGTACTTTTTAATGATGGGGCTTCAACGAGAGTCGGAGTGCTTTTTATCGATTCCAGAAAACAGAGGTGAAAGGTATGAAACGTTTTTTGTTTTTTTCCGTCGCGTTCCTGCTGTTGTTTTCGAACAGCGCGGCGGCGGATGTCGTCAGCCTCGACAGGTACATCGAGATGGTAAAAAACCGCAATCACGCGCTGCAGTCGGGCGTCCGGTCCGTCGAGGCGGCGTGGTACGGGGTGCTGGCCTCCGTGGCGTACCAGCGTCCCTCCATGGAGGGCACGGTCGGCGGCTCCTGGCTGACGGGAAACACGGCGCAGGGAGTCCGCGCGAAGGACATCACCGCGTCGAGCGGAATTTTCAGGCTGACTCACCGCATCGACGTCAGCGGGTCCTTCACGCTGGACGAGCAGCAGCAGGTCCTCTACTACGAGATACAGCGGGCCGACTTCGACGAGGAGGTCAACAGCCTTATCTCCAGCGCGGAGGAAAACTGGTGGTCGGCGGTCCTGGCGCGGGAGAACATCGCCCTTCAGAGGGACGTGCTGCGCCAGCGGCGTGAAAACAATCGCGTCATCGAAGAAAAATACCGGCAGGAACTGGTGCCGAGACTGGATCTCATTCGTTCGGAGGCGCAGGTCGTGGCGGCGGAAACCCTCGTCACCGAGGCCGAGGCGCAGTACCGCAATCTGCTGGCGGCCCTCGCGGCCCTGGCGGGGGGCACGGAGGTCGTTCCCGTCGAAGAGCCTCTGCTTGTCCCTGCCTTCAACGTCGACGCCGACCTGGAAAAAGCTTTGCAGTTCCGTCCCGCGGTTCGTTCCGCCCGTCTGGCGCTCGACAGGAGCAGGGTGGTCAAAAAGCTGAGGGCGAAAGGCCTGTCTCCGACGCTGAACGCGGGCGTCTCCTGGACGCCGCTGTCGGACCCGGGGACCTCCAGCTCTCCGCAAAAGGGGGAGATGGCGGCGACCCTGAGCCTGACCATTCCCCTCCTGGACGGCAACGAGACGAAATACAGCACGCTGAACGCGGACAGGCTGACGCAGGCCGCGGAGGCCCGGCTTCGGTCCGTCGAGACCACGACGAACATGAACCTTGCGATTGCCCGCAACAACTGGGACAGGGCCGCGGCTCTGGAAAAGGACAGGCAGCGCCAGGTGGAGCGCTCCGACGAGGAACTGCGCATTACGGAGCTGATGTACAACGAGGGGATGGGCGCTCAGATCGACCTGATCAACGCCCAGACGGAAAATCAGCGGGTCCGGACGGACTATCTGGACGCCGTGCAGGGAATGTACGTCGCGCTGGTGAACCTCAGAGCGGCCGCCGGAGACTACGCGCCCGACGAAAACGGAAACTGGAAGGAAGCCCTGGTCCGCTACGGGAAGGGGAGCGAGATCTTCAACGAGATGGAAAGCAAAAAACTAAGAGACCATGCGGACAAATCTTTATCGACAGACGGGTCGGTACAGGAGAATAAATCCACACAAAAGAGGTCCGGCGCAAAGAGAAAAAAATAAAATGCCGGCAACCTGAGACAAAACCGCGCAGGGGATTTTGCCCAGTCCCCTGACCCCGTTAATTTTTCCCGGTTCCTGTCGACATCGCTTTTTTATTTTCTGTAAGCGTTTTCTGTAAGCCTTCAGACCCCGGGGGGGCTGGGACCTCCGCGCCCCCCTGAAGCCACGGTAGCGCGCTGAGTGCCCGCCAGGACAAAGTCGAGCGCACCGGACTTGAACGGATACCGGGCAATATGCTAATATTTACGACAGGCGTTTAAACTCAGAGGACAGAGTTTGTTCGTCCCGGGGGGCTCGCTGTCCCCCGGGGTTTACGGGGCGTCGAGGGGCGCTCTGAATTAAAAAAAGGGGGGCAGCTATCAGGCCATACCTCCTGAAAACCAGGGGACTCGGGTATTGCCGGCCTGCGTTTTGCAGGTATGACCAAAGAGGTTGAAGAAAATTCGAAGAAAATTCCTGTGTTTCATGTGGAGGTTGTGTCTAATGAAGAAACATTGTATGCTCGTGACGGGCATCAGGGCTTTGAGTATTGTGGCCCTTTTGGCGTACAGGGGAATTTCTCCGGCCAGCGCCGAGCCGGAGGCTTACAACCTGCCGACCGCAGGACGCTCGGAATCGATGATTGTGTCGCCCTCCGTTTTGTCGCCCTGGAAGCCGGCCGAGCGGGACCGGACGACCGCGAAGGACCTCAAAAAAAGGGACGAAGCGAAAAAGCAGAGCATCGCCGCGCTCTTTCAGCAGTACAACAAAAAATTGAGCGACGAAAAGGCCGCCGATTATGCCCTTTATATCATGCAGGCCTGTAAGAAATTCAATCAGGACCCCCTCATCATCGCGGCGATGATCGTCAATGAGTCCACCGTAAGGCACGACGCGCTTTCAAAAGGCGGAGACTACGGCCTGATGCAGGTACGGTGGCGCGTGCACCAGAAAAAAATCAAAAAGAAATACCCGCAGATCGAGAAGGCCCGGGATATGTTCGACCCCAAATACAACGTGCTGGTGGGAACGGAGATTTTTTCCGCCTGCTACGCGACGGCGAAGCAGGACGTCCGCGGCGCCCTGCTGTACTACAGCGCGGGCAACGAACGTCTGGCCGACAAGGTCTTTGCCGTTCTCGCAAAACTCGAAAAAGAATACCTCGCACGCCTGGAAAACGGCTGAGGTTTTTGTTGCATTCCCCATGTATCATGGCAGGCAATGTCAAGCATTCAGGCTCAGAGGAAAAGGGCTGCCGGGGAGAAGCCGGGCATATGGAGCCTGAACGACGGAAAGGCGTTGCTATGAAAGAGTTTGGGGAGTACCATCTGTGCCTGAAAAGGCGAAAGAAATCCGAGTTTTTTGTCAAGATTCCCTGCGTTTTGCGTCGGCTGACGATGGACGACAGGGAGGAGGCGCTGGCGTTGCATCGCGTGATGGCCTCCAACGCGAATCCTGAGCTGTTCGTTCCGGGAACGGACGACGATTTTCTTCAGATACTGGACGGCGCGGGAGTGGTGCTGGGGGTGCGGGACGAGAAGCGCATCATCTGCATGAGGACGGTCCTTTTCGAAACGCACGACGAGGAGGTTCTGAACGAGAACATGGGCCTCCTCCCCGACCAGATGAAGCGCATGGCTTTCGTCGAGTACTGTGTCGTCCATCGGGACTACCGCGGCAACAACCTCCAGCTCCTGACCTATTTTTTCATGGAAGATCTCCTCTGGGACGACTTCGATTACTTCTACACCACCGTTTCGCCGCGGAACATTCACAGCCTGCGCAACGTCATGAACTGCGGATTCTACGCCTTTCAGCTGAAGGAGAGGTATGGAGGACACATGCGCTACCTGTTGCGCAAGGATCTGAAGCACAGTCCCTCCATACGAATGAAACGTCACGTCAGCGCTCTTTTACGCGACTATCATACCCAGCAGCGCATTATGGACGACGGGCTGGTCGGCTACCGTCTGGTACGCCACACCTCCGGCGTCTGGATGCTCTTTGGGACGCTGATAAACTGAAGGCGTCATCAAAAACATTGGCGGAGCAAAACTGATTGAGGATGGAAATATTGTTGTAGACCGGGACTACAACGGCGCTCGTGGAATCTTTCTTCGAGCTTTGCGAGATCCGGCTTTAACTTCGGGCTGTATGGCCTGAAGATATACTATGCGGAAGTATTTGGTAG
>JAISSA010000084.1 GCA_031273365.1 Synergistaceae bacterium | reverse complement strand
CTCAGCCCGGCGGTCACGCTGTCGAAACCGCGCAGGGCAATCCCGGCGATAATTTCGTCGTAAAAATCGCAGAGCCGGGCGTCATCGGCAAAGCAACGGTCGATTCCGTCAGTGCCGATAAAAACGGCGGCCGGGACGTCGCGGCCGAAATAATGCCTGAATTCCCGCGTCGGGTACGTGTCGCACAGCGATGTCGTGACGTTCAGGAAACACCTTTTGTCCCAGGGAACGGGTTGACGAAACATGCCGTCGTAATCCCTGACGACGCATTTTCCGTCTCCGATATGCAACCCGAACCAGTAACCGGGGCAAACCACGACGGCCAGCAGCGTGGCGCCGTACGCTGTTTCGATCCCCTGTCCGGCCATGATCCTGTCCAAAGTTTCCCGCGAAAACTTCGCCGTCTCTTCGTCCGTGAAGGGATTGCGTGCAAAATGGTCGTGCACTTTATCGTACCAGAGCGCCACGATGCTCTTTTCGAGCTGCGCCAGAGCGTCGTTCGCGTTCGCCGGGTTCAGCCTGCCGGGTGTCGCCTCCCTCATAAAGGCGGAAACGCTCTCGAGCGCCGAGGATGCGGCAAATTCGGCGCCCCGGTCGCTCCTGACGTAATCGTCCGCGCCGTGCCCGTCCGAGACGGCGACGCATAAATAGCCGTCGCCTTCGCTTCCGCTCTTACTTCCAATTTTACTTCTTTTACTCCCGGAGCACGCGGAATAATCCTGACAAATTTTGCCGGTCCTCAGGTGGCTCGCACCGATTTCCGTTACGCAAAAGGCCCTGCGTTCGGCCTCCAAAAGCCTGCCTCGACGGATCTGAGCGATCTTCAATATTGACCGCCCTCCCAGATAGCCCACGGATCTCTTACATCCGTGCCGAGTTCTCCTCTGTTTTGGGCGTCATGCATCTCGTCGATAACCTGCTTCATTTGATTTGCCGCCGTCCCCAACGCGGAGCCCGGATCCCATCCCTGGTTCACGCTGCGGATTTGGGAGGGGCGCACGGACATGAACCGTAGCATTTTTATCAGCGCCTCTTTGTTGTACGCGCTCATGACGGCTTCTTCCGTGCCGGTAAAATCAGCGAGCACGTTTTTTGCCGCCGCTTCGCCAATGGCGAGCGCGATCCTGATCGCGAATTTGAACCAGTCGTTTTGTCGAAGCTCCTCGAGCGCCGCGGCATATTTACTGGAGGCATCGGTAGATTGTCCGTCGGAGAGGAGTATGATCACCGGCGCTATCGATCCGCCCGAAGCCGTCATAAACCCGTCGTTGTGAGAGCTGAGTTTTTTTGCGAGTTCTCTGTACGCCATCCCGAAATTCGTTACGCCGCCGGTCTTCAGGTACGTCCAGCGGTAAAACTGCTCCACGGAAAAAGGCGGCGGCGGACTGTCCTGCCACCTCGCGTCGCTCGAGAACTCGAGCACCGCGACCTTTATCTCCGCCTCTTCGTTGCCTTCCGATATTTTTTTTAATTCAGGAAGAACACTTTCGATCGCGTAGTTGACCGCGCCTATTTTTTCTCCCTCCATGCTTCCCGACGTGTCCACCACAAATATCAGGACCATGGTTCTGCGCGCTGCCGGACCGTTTCCAGTCATTCTCATCGTTATGCCCCCGGCGTCATAAGAATTTCCGCTTTCCCGCCGTCGCCGAAAGCGACGCTGCTTCCGGCGATCAGCGGAAGCATTCCGCCGTCCAGGATTGTACGCTCTCCGCAGGTCCAGGAAAAGCCGGACTGGTTCTTTATCGCCCATCTATCCGGATACTGCTTATGACGGAACACCTCTCCGACAGCCGTTGTGCAGTCGTCGCTGCCCGCGTCGATCTGATGTTTATAAAGTTTTGCGCCCGGACAGAGAGGGACCCGGCGATTCCGGAAACGCAGCTCCGGCAGTTTGCTTATGGCCCTGCCGCACTCCACGCACCTGTTCTGCGGCTCGTCCGGATCGATGAAGGTCTCTGCGCCGCAGGCTTCGCACGGAACCGTAATGTCCCGCAACTGCAGGAAAAGGTCGATCCACTCCTCCTCGGTTTTCCTGTGTTCCATGCGCGCACCGGTCATGACGTCCCTGCTGAAGGCCTCCAGAAAAGCGTCCCGCACGAATTTGGGATAAAGGGGCCACAGTTTGAGCGCGTTTACATGAGTTCCGGGAATCGGCCTGTTGCTCCCGTCGGCGGGGTCGAAGATGAAGATGGGGTTTCGGCCGCAGAGATTGCTGTCATCCCGCTCCTCCGGAGTCAAATTCGGGTCCGACACCCTTCTGCCTCTGAGCGGATGGTCGATGAACACCGCGCGAAAGAGCACCACAGCCATTGAAAACCTGTCGGTGTGTATGTCGGGAGACTTCACCCGGGTTACAACCTCCGGCGCCATGTAGCCCGGCGCGCCGCCTATCCCGCAATTCGTGCCGTACGGGGCGACGTTGTCGTTATCGCAGATCAGGACGTCGCCGCTTTGCGGATCGATGAAAAAGTTGCCGGCGTTCATGTCCTGGTAGCTGTAACCTCTCCCGTGAAGCAGGGCGAAACTTTTCGCCATATTGCGGGCGGTGTTGATGATGGCGCTCAGGCTTGCGAAGGGGACGCGACCCCGCAGTATTTTTTTCAATTCCGCGTAATTTGCCGGCGCCAATTTCATCACGTATCCGTAGCTGCCGTCGTCCATCTTTTTCGTAATATCGAGCGGCCACAAAAAAGCATTCGCGTCGGGCGGCCCGCTTGCGACGTTCCTCTGCAAATTATGAAAAAAATCCGAATTTTGCGCAGTGGGGTTTTCCGAGGGATACCACTTCAGGGCGCTCTCTCTGGTCGCGCTGCCCAGGCGCCAGCCGGCTCTGTAAACCACCCCCTGGCCGCCCTCGCCGATGTCTCCAAGCACCCTGACCGTGTAGCCCGCGAGAGTTTCGACTTCCTGTTCGACGTTCAGTTTCATCGTCATCTACTCCGTTCTGATTTCGGCGTCGCAAAGACCACCGAATGAAATCTTCAGCCCGTCGATAATCGGGACTGCCTGCCCTCTTCCAATGGTTTTATTCGATCCGGCCGGATCGATCACGGTCCAGGACAGGCCGGAATCGTTTCTGATCGCCCATCTGTCGGGGTAGAGATTGTGCCTGACGACTTCCCCGGCCGTTTGTCGATCATGGTAAAGCTTCGTCGACGGGAACAGGGCGATGCGGCGTTTTTTGAAGCGCAACTCCGGCGGCTTCGCTATATTCGCGCCGCAGTTGATGCATTTCGACGCCGGGCTCTCCAGGTCGATGAAGGTTTCGCGTCCGCATGAACACCAGACGGCGACATCCCGCAATTTCGTGAAAATTTCCCCCCACTCCTTTTCGTCTGCCCTCGCTTTAGCGCCGCGTCCGGTCATGGCCTCCCCGCTGAAGGCCCGGATAAAAGCGTTTTTCACGAACTCCGGATACAACGGCCACCTTTTGATCAGGTTCACGTGCACGCCTCTTGCAGGTCTGTTGGAATCGTCTTCCGGATCGTAAACGAAGACCGGCCCCGTGCCATAAAGGTCCCTTTTCAGTTTGCCGGTGAGGCAGGGAAGCGTGGCTCTCTTTCCCTCGAGCGGATGATCGCCGAACAAAAGGCGAAAGAGCAGGACTGCCATTGAAAACCTGTCCGTATATACACCGGGCAATTCCCGTCCGGATACCACCCCGGGGGCCATGTAGCCGATCGTGCACGCCGTTTTGGGCTTTTTGTCGCATGGACCGACGTTCTCACCCGTCAAAAGCGTGCGTCCGCTCTGAGGATCGATGAAAAGGTCGCTTTCGTCCAGGTCGCAGAAACAGAAACGTTTTCTGTGCAGCGCCTCGAACGCGTTCACGACGCCAAGCGCCGCCTCCGTGATGGCGTGAACGCTGTCAAAAAGAACATCTCCCCGCAAAAACGCGGAGAAGTTTTTGTAATTCGGGGGAATGAGATGCGTCATATATCCGTAACGGCCGCCCCTCGGCTTCGCGATGTCGACAGGCCATAAAAAATCCCCGGAAGGCGCGCCTTTCCTGATTTTCCTCCTGACTCTTTCCCTGAAATTTTTGTATGAAACAGCCCTGCCCGAGCCCCCGGGCCTGGGCCCGGGCCCGTGAAAATACCATTTCAGGACGTAATGCCCGTTCCCCGGTTCAGCGCGGAGGACCTCGTACACCATTCCCCGGGGAAACTCCCCAAGCTTTTCGTGCACCACGGTTTCGCGGCCGGAAACCGTTTTGATCCTTTGTCCCTTCAAAAATTCTTTCATAATGTGCACAAGGCCTCCCCTCCAGGTAAACATTTGGGGACATGTCCGCCCCCTGAATTTGAACGGTTACGCTTATCCTTCTGCGCGAACTTTTCTGAGTTTTTATCACTTTACAATGCATTTATTTTACGACAGGGCCGCGGGAAAAGCCAGGCATTGTTCTCGTTCGAGGGATCAAATGATATTATTGTAAGCGTTCACGCCCACCCAGGCAAAAGCCTGTGCAATACTTCCGGGGGGTCCAGGGGGGGCCAGTGAGACGAACGTAGTGAGCGAATAGGCGCGGGGACCACGTTCCCCTGCCCCCATGGGCTTGAATGTATAAGTTGCTGCGGGTAAAAGTCGGGAGGATGTGTTTCAAGGGTATCGCTGAATTGTTGTATTTTGTATTATCGTATATGGAATTGAAAATATTGAATTGAAGGCGGCGGAGTTTTTCGAACACTGCCTTCGCGGGAGGAATTTGCGTGAGAATGACTAAATATATGGTGGCGGCGGTTGTGGTCCTTGCGGTGGTTTCCATTTCCTGTGCGGCGTCCCCGGACGTCCTGCCGGACGCCCTTGTGTCGTCCTGGGGAAAGCTTTCCGACGCGCTGACGGGAGTCCTGCGGCTCGAGGAAAAACGGGAGACCCTGCCGGATTCGGCGTGGATCGGCGCGGATAAAAGCTCGAACGCGAAAAAAATCAACGCGCTTCTGGATCAGGCGCTTTCTCTGCTGTTGCAGGGACCCGCCAACGAGCTGCGCAAGCAGGCGCTGGTCCTGCGCGGACGCATTCCCGTCCTTCGGCTGGAGATGGACGAACTGCGCAACAAACGCATTTCCGCCCCCGACGCGTCGGAGAGATCCTGGATCGACAAAATGCCCTGGATCATGACGCGTCAGGACCTCGACAAACGCATGGCGGAACTGAGGTGGGAGATTGAAACTCAGGAAAAGACGCTGCAGGATATGAACGCGCGCATCGCGGGCGAGCTGCGCGCGCTGGGGCTGAACCTGGACGACGCGCAGGTCGATATCCTGCTGACCTCCGTGACGGGCGACGACCTTTTCCGGAACGCGGTGATCTTCGCCAACGTCAAATACGTCGTGGAAAAGCTTGCGGAGCTGGCCCGGGAGGACCGCGACAACCTGGAGATCAACCGGCGCTACACGGGCATGTACCTCGTGCTGAACGACCTGCTGATCTACAGTCAGGAGGGCCTGATCGAGAAGATCGACCAGGACTTCAAACCCCGCCTGGCCGCGATTCGGACCGAGGCCGAAAACCTGCGGGACGACGCCCTCTCCCGGGCAAAGCAGCCCGCGTACACGCCCGCCCAGAAAAGATCCTTCGAGGCGAACGCGGAGTCCAACGCGCTGACGGTCCGCGTGGCGGCGCTTTACGGAGAGCTTCTGGAAAGCCAGCGCAGAAGCGTCGACGCCTCCCTGACGGACCTGCGGCGCAACCGCGACGTGGCCGAGAGCACCTGGCGAACCGTGCGGAGCTCGGGCGACCTGCGCAGCCTGATCCGATCCGGACTCGACCTGTTCGACTCCATACAGACGCTCTCCATGCCCGAAATCCAGCCCTTCAGAAACGACGCGATCCGAAAGGAGTTCGAGGAGATCAACAGGAGGCTGACAAGACCTTAGCCGTTATTTAAAGCTGACACTCCGCAGGGGACTCAGTCCCCTGACTCCTTTAATTTTTCTTTTTGCGGCATGTGTTTTCATAAATTCGTGTTTTCATTAAATTCAGGGGGGAGATCTGTTTATTATGACGCCGGATGGCTATGATTTGGGCTATAATCTGGACTATAATCTGAAAAGCGATAATTTTACGGGGAACGTCGACGGCAAACGCGTCGATCTGTACCGCCTGAAAAACTCGAACGGGCTGGAGGCCTGCTTCTGCAATTACGGCGCGAGACTGCTTTCGCTTTTCGTCCCGGACAGAGAGGGGCGCATGGGCGACGTGGTGCTCGGGTACGAGACGCTCGAAAAAACGCGGGCCGGACGCACGGAGATGGGCGCCGCCATCGGACGTTACGCCAACCGCATCGCGGAAGGGCGCTTCCGCCTCGACGGAAAGGAGTTCCGTCTGCCGCTCAACGACGGCCCCAACCACCTGCACGGAGGCCCGGGCGGAGCGCAGCGCGCCGTCTTCGACGCGGTCCGTCCTGACGGGCAAAGCGTTCGGTTCACCCTGTACTTTCGGGACGGCGAGGACGGCTACCCCGGCGGCTGTATGCTGAAGGTCCTCTGCGCCCTGACCGACGACAACGCGCTGAGGATCGACTACGACGCCGTCACGGACGCCCCCACGATCGTCAACTTCTCCAATCACGCCTATTTCAATTTGTCCGGGGCCCCCGACGTCACGGACATCCTCGAACACCGTTTGCAGCTCGACGCCTCGCGCTATACCCCCATCGACGCGACGCTGATCCCCACGGGAGAGATCGCGCCCGTCGCGGGCACGCCCTTCGACTTCACGACGCCGCACGCGATCGGCGCGCGCATCGAAGACGACGACGAACAGCTGCGCTTCGGCAGGGGATACGACCACAACTTCGTGATCGACAGGCCCGCCTCGCCCCTGACGCCGGCCAGGGCCGCCCGCCTCTCGGAACCCCGGTCGGGACGCGTCATGGAGGTCTGGACGACGGAGCCGGGCATTCAGCTCTACACCGGCAACTTTCTGACGGGCGGGGACGTCGGGAAGGGCGGACGCCCGATGCCCTTCCGCGGGGCGCTCTGTCTCGAAACCCAGCACTTCCCCGACTCGATCAACCACCCGAACTTCCCCGGAGTGATCCTGCGCCCCGGCGAATGGTTCAGCTCGACGACGGAGTACCGGTTCAGCCGCGAGTAGCGTCGGGGGTTTCAGGGGAGCCGAGCGTCCCCCTGCCCCCTGATCCTGGACGTTTACACATGCCATCCGCTTCCGAAGGCGGCGGCCGTGGCCTCCATCGCGCCCTTCAGGTCGAGACGCCGCCTCGCGAACGACGCGAGCAAAAATTTCGTCGGGACGAAGCGGTCGTATTTTTCCCGGGCAAAACCGGATCCGGATTCGGACCCGGATTCTTTTCCGACCTCGAATTTCCTGACGATCTGCTCCAGGCCGGGCGGGGTCTTCAGGAAGGGCGAGTACGCCGCCCTCAGCTCCGCAGGCGTCGTGCGTTTGAACTCGAGGGCGACGTTCCGGTCCTCCACCTCCATGCCGGCGATCAGGCCCATCGCGTACAGGGTGCGGTGCACCGCGGAGCTCTCCCACGGGAACCACAGCAGGTTTCGCTTTTCCTCCACGAAGGGAGAGTCCCCCATCCGGGCCGCGGCCGCGATCTCCCGCGCCCCGGCCAGCATCCTGGCGGCTCCGGCGTCGAGGTATCCGGGGACGTCGCCTCCGAGGAGAACATCCCGCATCCCGCGGCGGACCCGGGAATGAATTTCCGGGCCCTCGTCGCCGCCGAAGGGCGGAGCCTTGCCTCCCTCGGCGGACTCCACGTCGATCGTGTTTTTTTCGAGGTCGATGACGCGAATTTTCCAGCGCTTCCCCGCCAGCAGAATAAACCCCTCCGGAATCATGTCCAGCGCCAGAAAAATGCTCCCCACCGCGCGCCCCCGGTGGACGACCGTAATCTGCTTCGGCGTCGTGAACGCCGTGTAAAAGTCCTTATTGCGGACGATCCGCTCTCCCTCGACGCCCATGACGAGATCCCCCTCCCCCGTCTGTTCGAGGAGGTCGTGCGCCCCGAGGGACCTCAGAACCTCGGCGAACGCCGCGCGCGGGACGTCGAACGCTCCGCGCAGGACCAGCGTGTCGTAAAGCCCCGCCGCGGAGATGCCCCCCCGTTCCGCGACGACGCTGAGGCACTGCTGAACCAGCGTGGAATAATGGGGACGCCCGACGTCGGGGGGCTCGTTCCACCGATCGAACATCAGCTCCGACATGGCGATCGCCTGCAAAAGCTCGGGGCGGATTTTCCGGACGACGGACGCGTCCGCCGCGGTCGCGGTCGCGGTCGCGGTCGCGGTCGTGAAATCCCCGTCCACGATGAACAGCGCCATGGCGGAACTTTCTCCGTCTTTGCGCCCGCTGCGCCCCAGACGCTGCCGCAGCGCGCTCACGGACCAGGGCGCTCCGAACTGTCCCACGCGGGCGACGCTGCCGACGTCGATGCCGAGCTCCATGGTCGACGAGCAGAACGTGACGATCCCGTCCTGCGTTTTGAGCGCGTCCTCCGTGTCCTCCCGCTCGATCCTCGACAGCGACCCGTGATGGACGCGATACCGGTCGGGGAGCCTCTTCTTTTCCACGTAGCGCTGAACGGTATAGGCCAGATGCTCCAGCATCGTCCTGGAGTTGACGAAAATCAGCGAGGTTGCGGGAAACAGGCGAATCATGTCCCCGACCCAGGGAGATTGGCCCTCGGCCCCGACCGTGTAGCCCTTTATCCTGTACAGAATCTCTTTGACGCTGCCGCTCTCGGCCACGAGCTCGACGTCGCCGTCGCCGTCGCCATCGCCAAAATTTCGGGAATTCAGCCATTTCTTCGAGGCCTCGAAATCCCCGAGCGTCGCGGAAAGCCCCAGTCGCCGCATGGGCCGTCGGGCCTGATCGATGCGGGCCTGATCGACGCGCGCCAGAAGGCTCCGCAGGTGCATGCCCCGCTCCGTGCCGATGAACGCGTGCATCTCATCGAGCACCAGCCAGGAGACGTTTTTGAAGAGACGGGCCACGTGCTCCGAGTGGTTGATGAAAATGGATTCGATCGATTCCGGCGTGATCAGAAGCAGTCCCCGGGGGTCGGCCAGAAATTTTTTTTTGAGCGGCGAGGCGACGTCCCCGTGCCATTTGAAGACGGGAATCTCCATGCGCCCGCACAGGTCCTCCAGACGCTGAAACTGGTCGTTGATCAGCGCCCTGAGGGGAGAAACGTAAATCGCCCGAAGGCCTTTTTCCGATTCCGTCAGCATTTGCGACAAAATCGGCAGAAACGCCGCCTCCGTCTTTCCCGACGCCGTCTCAGCCGCCAGGATCAGGTGCCTGCCGTGCGCGAAAAATGCCTTCGTCGCCTCCACCTGGATGGGGCGCAGCTCGGTCCAGCGCATGTCGTAAAGCTTTCGCTGCACCAGCGGATGGAGTTTCCCGAAGGCGTCGAAGCCCGCCATGGTCACTTCAGCACGAAACCGACGAGCTCGTCTTCGTTCTCGTCTTTGTTCTCGTCTTTATGCCCGTCTTCCGTCACCTCCCCTTTTTCGATCGGCGCGCCGTCCAGAATCGCCCGCCAGTCCGCGCCGGGGTTCTGCTCCAGCACGGCGAGAAGCCCGGTAAACGCCTTCGCCGCGTCCCGGGGCGTCTGATAAAACGTCGCCCCGAGCGTCGCCGCGCAGCGCCGGATGAAGGCATCGATCCCCTCGTCGGGAATGAGATATTTCTGGGGATCGCCCAGGGCGAAGACGTTGCGAATGTTGTGCAGCAGCAGCCACAGCTCCTCCGGCGACAGGTTCTCCAGACGAATCACCGGCCCGGAAAGGTCCTTCAGCAGCCCGTCCCGCGTCCAGGGATTCGCGGCCAGCCTCCCGGCCAGCGCGCCGTAGCTCATGACGCCGCGGCGTCGATCGTCGAAAAACGCGTCCGTCCCCGCGAAGATGAACCCGACGCCCGCGACGCCGCCCTGCAGGCAGTCGTTCAGAATTTGCAGCAGGACCTCGTAGTTGCCGTTTCGGGCCGTGGCGTTGGCCAGACGGTGCGACAGCACGCCCATCTCGTCGAGCTCCACGATCAGCCCCGAGTATCCCGCGAGGCGGACGAAGGTCCCCCACAGCTTCAAATAGTCGTATACGTCGCGGTCCGTTATGATCGACCGAACCCCCAGGTCGGCGCGCGCCTCCGTCCGCGTCGCGTACTCCCCGGACAGCCAGCGGAGACAGGAGGCCATCAGCGCGTCGTCGCCCGCACGATAACCCTCCAGATATCTCCCCAGAACGGCGGCGAAGTCATGGCCGCTCACCAGGTCCTGAAGCGGCACCAGTTTTTCCCGAATGGCGCGGGAGACGTCGCCGCGTTCGTTTTCGTCCCGCGCCTCGAACTCTTCCGCAAACGCGGCGATCCATCGCTCGATGACGCCGGGAAGAGCCCCGCCCGCGGGCTTCGTGCGCACCGCCATGTTGTGCGCCAGCTCCGTGTAAAGCGCCTGCGCGTATCCCGACGAAGCGTACAGGCGTCGCGTCGGCGCGATATCCGCCTGCATGACGACGAACGCCTTTTCGAGCGCCACCGTCTTCGCCAGGTTCAGAAAAAAGCTCTTCCCCGTTCCAAAGCGCCCGATGACGAAGCGAATCGCCGCGCCGCCGTCCTCCACCCGCGCGAGGTCCGCCAGAAGGGCCTCGACCTCGTCCTTCCGCCCCGCCTGAATGTGATGCAGCCCCACCCGGGGCACGACGCCGGCCAGCAGGGACCGGACGATCGCCTCGCGCTCGCGGGGTTTGACGTTCATGATCCTGCACCGCAGGGGCGGAATACGACGAGCATCCTGTCAGTCTTCTTCCAGTGGATAACACACCTCGTAGCCCGCGTCGCGGATCAGCGTGTTTTTCCTGAAAAGCTCGAGGTCGTACCGGACCATCCGCCGCACCAGGTCCCCGAAGGCGACCCTGCGCTTCCAGCCCAGCAGGCGCTCCGCCTTCGACGGGTCGCCCAGAAGCAGCTCGACCTCCGTCGGGCGGAAGTAGCGGGGGTCCACCTCGACGACGGTGCGCCCGGTTCGGACGTCGACGCCTTTTTCGTCCTGCCCCTCGCCCCGCCAGTCCAGCTCGATGCCCGCCTCGCGGAAGGCCAGCGCGGCGAACTCCCGCACGGAATGGGCCTCGCCCGTCGCGATCACGAAGTCGTCGGGGCTGTCGTGCTGCAGCAGGAGCCACATCGCCTCGACGTAATCCTCAGCGTGCCCCCAGTCGCGCCGGGCGTTCAGGTTCCCCAGCCAGGTCTTATCCTGCAGCCCCAGCGAGATGCGGGCCGCGGCGCGCGTGATCTTGCGCGTCACGAACGTCTCGCCCCGAAGCTCCGACTCGTGGTTGAAGAGAATCCCGTTTGCGGCGAACATCCCGTAGGCCTCGCGGTAGTTCACAGTGATCCAGTAGGCGTACAGCTTGGCCGCGGCGTAGGGGCTGCGCGGGTAAAACGGGGTCGTCTCCCTCTGCGGCGTTTCCTGAACCTTCCCGTAGAGTTCGCTGGTCGAGGCCTGGTAAAAGCGGGTTTTTTTCTCGAGCCCCAAAATGCGCAGAGCCTCCAGAATGCGCAGTGTCCCGACCGCGTCGGAGTTCGCCGTGTACTCGGGCGTCTCGAAGGAGACCTTGACGTGGCTCTGGGCCGCCAGGTTGTAAATTTCGTCCGGCTGCACCTGCTGGATGATCCGCACCAGACTGCTGGAGTCCGTGAGGTCCCCGTAGTGCAAAATCAGCCCCGGGTCGTCCTCGTGCAGATCCCTGTAAAGATGGTCGATGCGCGCCGTGTTGAAAAGGGAGCTGCGCCGCTTGATGCCGTGAACGTGGTAATTCTTTTTCAGAAGAAACGACGTCAGGTAAGACCCGTCCTGCCCCGTAACTCCGGTAATCAATGCTGTTTTCATGGCTAAATTCGTCCTCCGGATTATTCTGCTTCAGGGTCAATGTCAATAACTTAAGGCCAAAACCGTGGGGCTCTGCCCCACACCCCGCAGGGGACTTAGTCCCCTGACCCCGTTTATTTTTTTTTCCTTCTTCTTCTTCTTCTTCTTCTTTTTTTCTTTTCTTTTCTTTTCTTTTCTTTTTTATTTTTTTCTTTTTTTCTTTTTCATTTTTCTGACATCAGGGTTCGTATGTCGTGGTTGCGGCGGTAGTCCTTCAGGGCCGCGCGCGCCGCGAAGATGCCCCGCAGCACGGAAGCGACGTCCAGGCTCCGCGCGCGAAGCAAAAGCTTCACGGCCGCGGCGCACATGAAAAGCCCGAACTTGGCCCTCAGCCACCGCCGCCCCGGTCCCCCGGCATTTTTGCCGGATTCGTAGATCGCGTCGAACAGCAGATGAAAATTGTACCATTTCGAGGCGGCCATGTTCCGGACGTCCAGACGGGCCGAACCGGCCGCGTAATGCAGAAGATGACCATACGCGCTGTTGACGATGCGGCCGCGCTTTCTTTGAGACACGAAAAACGAAAACGCGAAGTCCTCGCCCAAGGCATACCCTCCAAAACGCTCAAACTCCTCGGGGAAAAAAATGTGCCATTCCCTGAAGACGGAGACGTCGACTCCCATGCCGCATCCGCTTGCCCACTCGACCTCCCCCGTCGCCTCGTCGTTTCCTCCGTAATTGTACAAAAACGCCGTCGCCCCGTGCCGGTTCGTCCCCAAAACGCGCTTCAGGCCCTGCGTCATCTTCGATCGAAACGAGGGCGGCGCGACGGGCTTCGTTCGAATGTTGACGATCGACGCGCCGCTTTCCCGAAAGGAGGCGAGCACGCCGCTCAGAGCATCGCTCGAAAGCTCGCTGTCGTCGTCCATGAAAACGATATAACGCACGCCCGGCAGCTCCGTCAGGACGCGCCTCACGGCGTCGTTGCGCTGCGAGGACGATCCCGTCCTCGTGGCCCTGACGTAAGAAACCTCGAAATTCCATGGCCGCTCCTCGACGGCCTCGCGGGTCAGGTCGTCGTCGCTGGCGTCCTGGACCACGCAGGCGAAGTCCCGGAAATCGGAGCGCTCGAGGCTGGACAGAGCGTATTTTTGTATCGCCCCGGCGCGATTGCGGGTGGGGATCACGATCGCAAGAAGAGGAGTCATTGAACGGCGTCCGCGTCGCGGGCCAGGCTCTCCCAGATGTCCCCGACGGAGTCGTATGTCCCGGAGGCCTCGACCTGCAGAAGTTTTTTATCGCGCCACCGGCCGTAGAGGCGATAGGCGCGCGAGACGTCCAGAATCTTCCTGCCGCAGTACCTCAGCTCCATCTTCGCCGTTCTCCACGCGGCGGGCAGGAAATCCATGTGCCGGAAATAAACCTTCCGATTTTCTCTCAGCAGGCGTCTCGACGGGATGGACGACACCCCAGCGTTATCGAACGCCGCCAAAACTTTATCGACGGGACAAAAACGTTCCCCGCCCCGGTAAAGGCGGAGCATGAGGTCCCAGTCGCCCGCGATGCCGTACCCGACGTCGAACAGCCCATGCCTTTCGTAAACGCCCTTCCTGACGAACACCGTGGGGTGGGCGACGTTCATGTGCTCCGGCAATTGCCGAAAGTCCCCGAGCGAGTACACCGTCCACCTGCGAAACTCCCTGTCGAGGATGACCTGCTTACCGTAAAAAACGCCGCAGTCCGGTCGGCGCGCGAGCTCCGCGACGGTCCGAAACGCCCAGGGAGCGTACAGGTCGTCCGCGTTCAAAAGGCCGATGACGTCGCCCGTGGCCAGCCGGATGCCCTTGTTGAAGGCGTCGTATATTCCGCGGTCGGGCTCTGAGATTATGTGCGCCAGCCGGTCCGCGTATTTTTCGATAATCCGGAGCGTTCCATCCGTCGATCCGCCGTCGATGACGATGTACTCGACGTCGACGCCGGCCCGGGACTGATCCAGAACGCTTCTGAGGGCCGTCTCGAGGGTGGATTCGGCGTTCAGACAGACCGTGACGACCGTGACGCGGCAGGGCGGCCCTTCATGCGTTTCATGCTTTTTATACATACCGTTCGCTCCAATATTTTTTATGCTGTTAAACCCCCTGCCCCATAAGATTTTACACCCGGGACACGCCGTTTTGGATTCTCTTTCGTCGACGCCGCGGGTTATAATAACGTACCATGCGGTTCATTCATTCAGATGGAACGAGGACTTTGCCCGATGAAAAACGAAATCGAAAAAGAAACGGAAAACGGAACGAAACATACAACGCGTACCGTCCTGAAAAAGGGGTTTGGATATCAGGCTCTTCGGGAGCTGCCCGCCGGGGACCTTCCGAAGCTTGCGGACGAGGTGCGTCGCCTCATCGTCGACACGGTCAGGGAGAAGGGCGGACACCTCGGCTCCTCGCTGGGAGCCGTGGAGCTGTGCATCGCCATGCTGCGCCGGTTCGATCCGCTCAGGGACCGGGTCGTGTTCGACGTGGGACACCAGGCCTATCCATGGAAGATCCTCACCGATCGCGCGGACGTCTTCGAAACGCTGCGGACGAGAGGGGGCGTCAGCGGCTTCCCCCGCCGCGAGGAAAGCCCGTTCGACCACTTCGACACCGGACACAGCAGCACCTCCATTTCCGCGGCGCTGGGCTACGCAAAGGCGCGCGACCTCCTGGGAAAAAATCACCACGTCGTGGCCTTCACGGGCGACGCGGCCCTGATGAACGGGCTGGCCTTCGAGGCGCTGAACCATATCCGGGAGGTGCAGACCCGCCTGATCATCGTCCTGAACGACAACAAGCACTCCATCGGCCAGCGCGTCGGCGGCTTCGCCACCGTTCTGGCGAAGCTTTCGGCCAGCACCTCGTACAACAGAATCAAGGCGGCGATCAAAGACTGCTGCCGCGCGCTGCCCAAGGGGGGCGAGGCGCTGGAGAAGAAGCTCGAGGGCATCCACGGCCAGATCAAGGCGCTCATGAAGCCCCAGAACATTTTCGACGAGATGGGCATCAACTATTGGGGCCCCTTCGACGGCCACAACATCGAGGAGACCGAGATGATCTTCGAGCTGGCGAAGAGCTACGATCGGCCCGTGCTGCTGCACTTCAGCACCGTCAAGGGAAAGGGGCTGCCCGAGGCCGAGGCCGATCCGACGAAATATCATCAGATGGGCCCGCGCGTCGACCGCGAGGCCCCCAAAGCACGGACCTGGAGCGAGGCCGCGTCCGCCGTTGCCGAGCAGCTCGCGGGGCTGGACGAGCGCATCGTCTGCCTGACCGCCGCAATGGCCACAGGCGTGAAGCTGGAGCACTTTCGCGCCCGCTTTCCGGAGCGCTTCTTCGACGTCGGCATCGCCGAAAGCCACATGCTCACGCTGGCGGCGGGGATGGCCGCCGGGGGGCTGCGTCCTTGGGTGTTCATCTACTCGACGTTCCTGCAGCGCGCGATGGACCAGCTCACCCACGACATCGCCCTCCAGAACCTGCCGGTCGTGCTGATGATCGATCGGGCCGGGCTGATCGGCTCGGACGGTCAGACGCATCAGGGGCTGCTCGACGTCTCCTGGGCGCGCGCCGTTCCCAACCTCGAAATTTACGCGCCGGCCGACGAGGTGTCCCTGCGCCAGATGATGGTCCACGCCTCCGGACGGGCGGGCCCGACCGTGATCCGATATCCGCGCGGCTCTCTGCCCATCCACGACGACCTCTTCGACGGAAGCGATTCTCTGGGGTCCGTCAGGATTTGCGACGGCAGAGACTGGGCCCTGATCGGACACGGCGTGACCGTCCACATCCTGCTGGAGGCCCGGAAACGGGCCGCCGCTGCGGGGCTTCCCGTTCCGACGGTCATCGACCTGCGTCGGCTGAAGCCTCTGGACACGAAAGTCGTCGACGACGTCCTGAAAAACTGCCCCGTCGTGGTGGTCGCCGAGGAGAATTACCTGTATGGCGGCGTCGGGGAGGAGATCGC
>JAISSA010000022.1 GCA_031273365.1 Synergistaceae bacterium | reverse complement strand
ACATCACTTTGCAACTATGTTACGTATTTGCTATTACGTAACATAGACTAGGTATGAGAAGTTGTTGAAATTACAGCCTTTAATGGCACTATGTTACGTATTGCACGGGACTTCAGGTTTTTAGCTTTCTCAGGCTTTAACGTCAGTCTTCATAATGTCCTTTGCAGGAGTTGAATGTCTTTTATCAGCGCGTTGATACGGGCGGCAATTTTTCTGTCTGCCGTCTGCCATTCCACATAAGCTTGCAGGGCTTCTGCTGAAAATACGACATCACCGCTCATTTGTCATGGCTTCTAACGCCTCGATGGTTGTTACGAACACCTCGCCTCTCTCATGCTGCCGAATCGACCTTTCCAGCATCTCCATATACTCCGCGTTGCGCCGGGCCTTCGCCTCTTCGTCGGTTTCTGTTTTTGTTTCGCGTATCGTTGTCGTCATTTTTTGCCCTCCTTTTGCCTTCTCTCAATTCTCGACATGCCTCCAGGGTTTCCTGGTTCGGCGTTTCTGTCTCAACCGGGTCATTTGTGTTGATCAGGTCTTCAACTATGTTCGTCACAGGTTATGCTCCTTTCATTAAGGCAAATCTCTGACGCGTGCCTTTTATAGTTTTTATTATTCCGACAGGGCCCCTGGATAATGGGTTTCATCGCCTTCCGGATGAGGTTGACGTTTGTATTTTAGCACTGGCCGCGGGCACTGGCTGCGGGCACGCCTAAAACGGGCCCCGGTTCGTTCCCGGGGCCCCGCGTTGTTTCGTTCAATTTTGTTTCATGACTGCACAGCTGCTTCAGGTTCTCCGGGGCCGTCGGGAGCGGGCGGCGTCATCGTGACCGACCCGGAACAGCGCCTCACCCCGGTTAAAGTTTCAGCAGGGCTCCGGCCAGGGCTCCGGCGACGATGAAGAGCGCGGGATGAATCTTCGTGAAGATCATCAGGGCCAGCGTGACCCCGCCGATGATCCAGGTCGCGACGTTCGTCAGGGAACCATGGGAAAGGTCCCAGGCCGCATAGGCCAGCATGGCGACGACCACGGGGCGCAGGCCCTTCAACATGCTCCGCACCCTGGGGTTGTCTTTGACATACGCGACGAACTTCAAAAGCAGCACGAGGGCCACGACGCTCGGCAGCACAATTCCCACGGTGGATACAACCGCCCCGGGGATTCCGGCCACATGATAGCCGATCACCACCGACATTTTGGTGGCAATTGGACCCGGCAGGGCGTTTCCGATGGCCAGAGCATCCATGAAGTCGGCGACGTTTATCCACTGCTGAAGGTTCACGACCTCTTCCTTGATGAGGGGAATCATGGAGGGGCCTCCGCCATATCCGACACAGCCTATCTTCAGGAAAGACCAGAAAAGCGCGATCAATGAACTCATCGGCGTCACCTCTTATAATTTCAGGCCCATGCCGACAAGAGCGCCCGCCACGATAATCAGCGCGGGATGGACGGGCGTGAAGATCATCAGAATCAGCGCGACGGCCCCGATCATCATCGTCGTGCGTCCCTTCAGGGCATTGGGCGCCATGTCCCAGGCCGCATAGGCCAGCATGGCGACAACCACGGGGCGCAGGCCCTTCAACATGCTCGACACCGTGGGGTTGTCCTTCACCAGCGCAACGAAGCCCATGAGCGCCAGCAGCGCAGCGGCGCTCGGCAGGATCATCCCCGCGACCGCCGTCAGAGCCCCGCCCCACCCTGCCTGGCGGTAGCCTATCGCGGCGGAAATTTTCGTGACGATGGGACCCGGAAGGGCGTTTCCGATAGCCAGGACGTCCATGAAGTCGTCCACCTCGATCCATTTTCGCCGTTCCACCACCTCCGCCTTCAAAACCGGGACCATGGAAGGACCTCCTCCATAGGCCACGGCGCCCGTTTTCGCGAAAGAAATCAAAAGTTCCGTCAATTTTTTCAGCAACACAATAGCTCCCAGCACATACGAAATTAGGGTTACATGGCTAATCATAACAGTAAACGTTCAAACTCAGGGAGGCTGAGCGGCCTCTGCCCCTCTGAGCCCGAACGTTCACTGCGGCCCTATAGAAAGTCCACCAGAACTCCCGCGATAAGGATGGAAAAAGTGGTGACCGACGCAAGGCCGGCGACGACGTAAGCGGGCATGATGCGCTTCAGAATGACCTCGCGTTCCTCGGCGTTTTCCGCGACCGCCGTGGCGATCTCGTTCGCGATCAGGTACGTCGCCGGGAACCCCAGCAACTGCGCCATGGCGATGCCGACGGACAGGTTGCGGGAGCCGATGAATTTCCAGGTCGGCAGCACGTAAATGAAGATGAACGTACCGATCAGTACGGCGGCGAAAACGACGATCGTCTGGAAAGCAAGAGTCGTGAGGTCCGCCACGTTGATTCTGGCGAGGGAGGGAATGATCCCCGCGAAGACCGCCATGTTCAAAAGGCCGACCGCGCGGCCCTTCTCGAGGATTTTAGCGGGAATGACGTTGAGCTGCCCGGCCAGCGCCCCCAGCAGCAGCGCCCAGATCGAATAATTGACCGTGGTCCTGGCCTGCAGCCAGAAGGCAAGCCAGCCAAAAAACGCGGTGACGCCAAGGCACGTAAAGGGCGTGTAGTACCTGTCGAGCCCGAGGATCTGGTAGATCGTCTTTTTTGTCTCTTCCTGACGGACCTGCCCGGCTTCCCCGGTCGCCGCCAGACCTTCGCTCTTCTTTTTGCGGTAGTCCGCCAGCACCAGCTCGGCTTCCTTCAGGCCGAAGAAAGACGCGGGCGGCGTCCCGACAAATTTCTGAATGGCGTAGACGATCGTCCCCAGCGCGGCAGCCAGAGCCATACCCTTCTGCGTGGCGGCCTCCACCATAAGCTGGGTGGCGATGATGCCCCCGTTGACGACGGGGATGCTCACGATCACCGCTTCTTTTCCGATCAGCGGGATGACGAACAAAAGGGAAACCAGGGCGACGGCCATCGCGAAAATCGACATGAGAACGGTCTTCCATTCACGAATAAGCTCCCCCATATTGATGGTCGTCCCCATGTGGAAAACGATATAGACGGAGGCCCAGCTGGCGAGCTGGGTCAACCGGGCCTGTTCGATGACGTTCTCGGGAATGACTCCGGTCAAAAAACCCACAAGAAAAAGCATCAGGGCGATGAACACGGAAGAAAGGCGCGCCCTGGTGGCAACCGCCAGAATGTCGCCGATCGCGAAAATACCCAGACAGATAAACAGCCAAAAGGTTACATTGAGCATCGTGTATTTTTTCTCCTTTTTCTTTACTGTCAACAACTTAAACCCAAACCATGGGGTTTTACCCCATACCCCACAGGGGATTTTTCTCGGTCCCCTGACCCCGTTAATTTTTTCCGAGCCGCTTACCAGGCGGCGACGACGCCGTCGGTTCGGGGCTCGGTGGCCCCGGCCAGAGTTCCGTATTCCGTGCGGACGATGATCTCGCCGCGCCCGAAAGTCCCCGTGTCCGGCAACATTTTGATGTCGTGCCCCCTCGCGGTAAGGCCCAGCGCGATATGTCCCGGCGTCCCCTGCTCCACTTCGACGGTTCTGCCTCCGGTCCACTGCCAGCGCGGAGCGTCGATGGCCTCCTGCGGGTTCATGCCGAAATCGATCATGTTCGTGACCACCTGCAGATGCCCCTGAGGCTGCATGAACCCGCCCATGACTCCAAAGGGGCCGACGGCCTTTCCATCTTTGCTCAGGAAACCGGGGATGATCGTATGATAGGGCTTCTTCTCCGGCGCGAGAACGTTGGGGGATTCCGAATCCAGTGTAAAGTTGTTGCCGCGGTTGTGCAGGGCGATACCCGCTTCCGGAACGACAAGGCCGGAACCGAAGCCCATGTAGTTGCTCTGTATCATGGAAACCATATTCCCCTCGCCGTCGGCCGTCGCCAGGTATACCGTGCCGCCCTTCGGCGGCGTTCCGGGGACGGGATCGAGCGCCTTCCCGCCGATCAGTTTGCGCCTCTCGGCCGTATAAGCCTCGCAAAGCAGCTCGGCGGACGTGTACTTCATGTAACGCGGATCCGCCACGTGATGCATCGTGTCGGCAAAGGCCAGTTTTATCGCCTCGATCTGCAAATGCCAGGTTTCCTCGAACTCCCGGGACCCCGAAAAATTCCAGTCCTTAACGATATTCAGCGCCATCAACGCCGTAATTCCATGCCCGTTGGGGGGAATTTCCCACACGTCCCAGCCGCGGTAGTTCACGGTGATGGGGTCCACCCACTCGGACTGAAACCCCGCCAGATCGGCGGCCGACAGCCAGGCTCCATATTTTTTTGCGTACGCGTCGATTTTCTCGGCCAGCGCACCGCGATAAAACGCCTCGGCATTCGTCTCCGCAATCAGGGAAAGCGTCGCCGCGTGCCCTTTGGAGCTCCAGAGCTCCCCCGGCTGCGGCGCGCGGCCCGCCGGCGCGAAGGTGTCGAACCAGTGCCTGAACTCCTCGCCTTTACATTCCTTCGTGTAGTTGGCAAAGGCTTTGGCCCAGAGCTTCGCCATGGTCGGCGACACGGGGTACCCCTCTTCCGCGTAGCCGATGGCGGGCTTCAGTACCTCCGTCAGGGGCAGTTTGCCGAACCGCCTGGAGAGCGCAGCCCACCCGGCGGGCGCTCCGGGCACCGTAACCGCATGCCACCCGAATTTCGGCATTGCCTTGTGTCCGGCCGCAGTCAGGGCGGCGGCGTCCGCCGCTTTCGGAGCGTACCCGCTGGAGTTTAGTCCATAAAGCTTGTCTTTGACCCATACCAGAGCGAAATTATCCCCTCCGATTCCGTTGGAGGTCGGCTCTACGACCGTCAGACAGGCCGCCGTCGCAATGGCCGCATCGACGGCGTTTCCTCCCTTTTTGATGACGTCGAGCCCCGCCTGGGCCGCCAGAGGCTGCCCCGTGGCCACCATCCCCCGATTCCCGAAGACGACGGTCCGTCTCGAAGGGTACATATAGCGCAACGCGTCAAACTTCAAAGCAAACACCTTCCTTTATGATAGTGTATGAATCCTGTGGCAGGCCACGGCGTGTCCGCCGCCCGCATCGAGCAGCTCCGGCTCCTGTTCCGGGCATATCGGCATTTTGCAGCGGCAGCGCGTGTGAAAACGGCAGCCGGACGGGGGGTTGACAGGGCTCGGAACGCCGCCGGCGAGGATTATTCGTTCACGCGCGCGGTGGAGCTTCGCGACCGGAACAGCGGACAGGAGCGCCTGCGCGTAAGGATGCAGCGTGTTCCTGAAGAAGTCGGACGTCGGGGACAGCTCGACGATCTTCCCGAGGTACATGACCGCGATTCTGTCGCTCAGATGCCGGATGACCGACAGGTCGTGGGAGATGAAAAGGTACGTCAGCTTCATCGTCTGCTGCAGCTCCTCCAGAAGGTTCAATATCTGCGCCTGTATCGACACGTCGAGAGCCGAAACCGGCTCGTCGCAGACGATAAAACCGGGGCTGAGCGCCAGAGCCCTGGCGATGCCCACACGCTGACGTCGGCCTCCGTCCAGCTCGTGAGGATATTTGTTGTAGAGCCGGGGGCTCAGGCCGACGAGCTCCATCAGGTGATCGACGCGTTCCTCCCGCTCCTGCTTCGTGCCGACCCTGTGAATGTAAAGGGGTTTGCCGATGGTGTCGCCGACGGTCCTGCGTGGATCGATCGAGGAAAAGGGGTCCTGGAATATGATCTGCATTTCCCTCCGCATGGCGGTCATTTCCGCCCTGCCGAGGGTAAGGACGTTTTTGCCGCGGTACGTCACAGACCCCGACGTCGCCTCGGTCAGGCGAAGCAGCACCCGCCCCGTCGTCGACTTTCCGCATCCGGACTCCCCCACCAGCCCCAGAGTCTCCCCCTCCATGATGGAAAAAGAAATTCCGTCCACGGCGTGCACGACGCCTGTTCCGACTTTGAAGTGCCTGACGAGGTCGCGAACCTCCAGCAGAGGATCGCGTTCGTTCCGATTCACTGTCCCATTCACTGTCTGATTCACTGCCCTGCACCCCCTCGCGTGTAAAGACAGCAGCGGACCATTTGTCCGTTCTCCGTGAAGGGAGCCGGTTTTCGAGTGCGGCAAATCTCCATGCACTCGGGGCAGCGGGGGTGAAAGCAACAGCCCGCGGGCAGGTCACACGGGTCGGGCATGAGGCCGCTGATCGGCTGTATTCGGGAGTTGTCCTCATCGATGTCCGGAATACACCTGAAAAGCCCGTTTGTGTAAGGGTGACGGGCATGTTCGAAAATCTGTTCCAGACTGCCCTCCTCCACGATCTCGCCGGCGTACATCACGGCCACGCGGTCGCAGACCTCCCCCACCACGCCCAGGTCGTGCGTAATCAGCATCATGGCCGTCGAAAACTCGTCGCGGAGGTCACGCATCAGTTCGATGACCTGCGCCTGAATGGTCACGTCGAGCGCCGTGGTCGGTTCGTCCGCGATGATCATGCGCGGATTGCAGGCCAGCGCCATGGCGATTCCCACACGCTGCCTCATGCCGCCGCTGAATTCATGCGGGTACTCTTTGTACCTCGCCGCGGGAATTTGCACTTTTTCCAGCATCTCCCGGGCTTTTTTCATGGCTTCCCGCTCGCTCATGTTCTGGTGAGCGGCGATGGTCTCGGCAATCTGCAGGCCGACGGTCAAAACAGGGTTCAAGGAGGTCATCGGGTCCTGAAAGATCATGGAAATTCGGTTGCCCCTGATTTTTTTCATTTCTTCCCCGCTGAGGGCGTCGAGATCCCGCCCCTCGAAGGAAATTTTGCCCCGCTCGACGATGCCCGGCGGAACCGGGATCAGACGCATCAGGGACAGGGCCGTCGTGGTCTTGCCCGCACCGCTTTCGCCGACCAGCCCCAGCGTCCCCCGCTCCGGGATGTCAAAACTGACGCCGTTCACGGCATGGACGATGCCCTCGAAGGTGACGTACTTCACGCAAAGGTCTTTTACCGACAGCAGCACAGCGAACGCCGCCCTTCCTACTGACGAAGCCTGGGGTCGAGCGCGTCGCGAAGCCCGTCTCCGAAAATGTTCAGGGACAGGACCACGACGGCGATGATGAGCCCCGGATAAAAGGTCAGGTGCGGAGCGTTGCGCATGTACTGGCGGCCAAGGCTCAGCATGGAGCCCCACTCGGGCGTCGGAGGCTGGATGCCGAGCCCCAGAAAGCTCAGCGCCGCGGCCGAGAGGATGGCGGAGGCCACGCCCAGCGTGCTCTGGACGATAATCGGCGCCATGCAGTTGGGAAGAATGTTTTCTACGATGATGCGAAGGTCGCTCGCGCCGATGGCCCGCGCAGCCTCGATAAATTCCTGTCCCCTCACGGAAAGGGCGGAGGCCCGGACGATGCGCGCGTAGCGCGGAATCTGACTGACGCCCACGGCAATCATCAGGTTGACGAGGTTCGCCCCGAGCGCGCCGACGATCGCTATCGCCAGGATCGTCTGAGGGACGGCCAGCAGCACGTCCATCAGACGCATCAGGATGTTGTCGATTCTGCCTCCGTAATATCCCACGACGGCGCCGATGAAGCCCCCGCAGACCGCGCCGATTCCCACGGCGATAAAGCCCACGTAAAGCGAAATGCGCGCACCGTAAATGACGCGGCTGAGCTGATCCCGTCCGAAGCTGTCGGTGCCCAGCGGGTGCTTCAGCGAAGAAGCGGCGAGCCGTGGCCCCGCGTTCATTTTATTGGGCCCGTACGGCGCCAGCCATGGGGCGAAAACAGCCATCGCGGTCAGCAGAAGAATGACGCAAAGCCCCGCCACCGCGCCTTTGTTGACCCTGAGTCGACGCCATATTTCACCGATTTGGCTCTGTCTTCTGTCTTTTTTTACAGCATCTTTTTTTACAGGCATTTCCCGAATCCTTCCTTCCGCTATCCCGCTCTGTACTGGGCTTTGATCCGGGGGTCGAGCAGAGCGTAGATAAGATCGACCCCAAGGTTCACGAGGCTCAGACAAAACGCGAAGAAAAGAATGCCGCCCTGCACGACGGGGTAGTCCTGAAAGCGGATCGCGTCGATGATGAGGCGTCCGACCCCGGGGATGGAAAAAACCGTCTCGGTGATGACGACGCCTCCCAGCATGTGGCCGAAGTGGAGCCCGACCACGGTGACGACGGGAATCAGCACGTTGCTCATGATGTGGCGGAGGAGGATCAGACGCCCGTTCAGCCCCTTGGCCTTCGCCGTCCGGACGTAGTCCTGACGGACGACCTCCAGCATACTCGAACGCGTCATTCGGGCGATGACCGCCGTCGTATTGGTCGCAAGGACGACGGTCGGCATAATCAGCTGCTTCCACTCCCCGTAGCCCGAGGAGGGAAGGATGGGCACCATGATGGAAAACAGGAGCATGAGCATCAGGCCAAGCCAGAAGCCCGGCAGGGAAAAGCCCAGCAGGGCCACGAAGTTACAGAGCGTGTCCACCCACGTGTTTTGCCTCAGCGCCGCCAGCACGCCGAGCGGAATGCCCGCCGCAACGGCAAGCGTCATGCTGAATATCGCCAGCATCAGAGAAGGCTCGAAACGGTCGAGCAATTCCTCCAGAACGGAGTTATTCGTGCGTATGGAGCGGCCAAAATCGCCCTTCAGGGTGTTGGTCAGAAAGGTGAAATACTGCAGAACCAGGGACTTATCCAGCCCCAGCTGTTCGCGCAGCTCCGCCAGGTCCTGGGCCGTGGCGCTGGGTCCCAGCAGGGTTTCGGCGGGGTCGCCCGGCGCCAGGTGGATGATCACGAAAATAAGAATCGAGACGCCCAGCAGGACGGGAACCAGGAAAACGATTCTTTTAAAAATATAACGCAGCATTGTGTTTCGCTCCCCCTCTGAACCAGGATTTCAACCAGGATTTCAGCCAGGATTTCAAAAGCGAGGACGCAAGCGTTCAGAGCAGTGGGGCAGAGCCCGTCACCCCCGGGACTCAGAGCCTGCCCCTCGATCTTCCGCTCAGGCCTCAGGCTTTAAGCTCAATCTTAGTCCTCGATCGAAACGTTGAAAAGCTGATAAACCTGATTGGGCCATACGGCAAAACCCCTGACCTTTGGAGTCGTCGCGCAGAGCAGCTTTCTCGAATACATCAGGACGATGGGAACTTCCTCGTTGAAGTAGCTCTGTGCCTCCTTGTAAATGGCCCTGCGTTTTTCGGGGTCCAGCGTCGTGCGGCCTTCGTACATCATTTTGTCGAACCTGGGATCGTTCCAGCGGACCCTGTTGGAAGAATCGATGTTCTGCGAATCGTAAAGATAGGTCAGAGCTCCGTCGGCGTCTCCTGTCCCGCTCCAGCCCATCGTGAACATGCCGTCCACGCCCTTGCGGGTCTCCGCGAGATAGGCGCCCCACTCGAGGCTGACCACCTCCGCCTCGACGCCGACTTCGGCGAGGAAGCCCTGAAAGAACTCCGCCGTGGAGCGGGTAAGGCTCTGGGTGCTGGCGTACAGTTTCGTCTTAAAGCCGTTGGGATACCCGGCCTCTGCCAGAAGAGCCCTGGCTTTTTCGGGGTTGTAGGGGTAAGGGTCCGCCGGAAGCGTTTCATCGAAGCCCCAGACCTGATCGGACAGCGGGCCTCTGGCCCTGACGGCCGTCCCGAAGAAGAGCGCGTCGATCAGCGCGTCGATGTCCACGGCGTAATTGAGCGCCTGACGGACGCGCCTGTCGTCGAAGGGCTTTACCGAGACGTTGAAGCCGTAGTAGTTGGTGGAAATAGCCGGCTTTTCGTACATGACGAACCTGCCGTCGGCTTTGACGCGTTCGAAGTCCTGCGCCGGGAAATCCATGCAGATGTCGACGCCTCCGGACTCCAGCTCGATGACGCGCGTCGCGTCCTCCGGGATGCCGCGAAAGACGAGCCTGTCCACTTTGGGCTCGCCCCTGAAGTACCCGTCGAATTTTTTGAGGACGACCCTGTCGCCCGGCCGCCAGGTCTCCAGCGTAAAGGGCCCCGTTCCCACGGGAGTTTTATTGTAGTCGCTGCCGGCCGCCTCGACCCCTTTTTTGTTGAGTATACTGAGCTCGTAGCGTCCAAGGCTCGCGAGCAGCGGAGCATAAGGGGTTTTTGTCGTGATCTTCACCGTATATTTGTCGACAACCTCGACCCTGTCGATCTCGCGCACGTGGGTCACCCCGGGAGACGCCGTTTTGGGGTCGAAAATGCGGTCGAACGTGTATTTCACGTCCTCGGCCGTGAACTCCTCCCCGTTGTGGAAAAGAACCCCCTGGCGCAGCCTGAAAACCCAGGTCAGCGCGTCCGTGTTCTCCCAGGACTCCGCGAGGTCCGGCTGAAATACCATGTTTTCGTCCGGCTGCACCAACCCGTTGTAGACCTGCCGAAGCAGGGTCCCGGTGTAAACGTCCGTGATCTTCTGCGGATCGAACCCGTTGCAGTCGGCCTGCTGCGCGATTCTCAGGACCTTCTCGCCCGCCGACGCCACAGGCGGCAGAGCCGCTCCAAAGGCCAGGATCGACAGCAACACCAGCAGCAACACTCCCGATTTCCTCCACCATCGCCGTTTCACTTCATTGTTCATCTTTCCGACCACCTTTCTCGAAATATCTCAAACACGCTATCGACGATCCAACACGCCGCCTGAGAACGGAAATAAAGATCGAAATAAAATCCTGACTCCAGGGAAATATCAGGGATTTCAGGGGGGCCGGCAAAACTGAGCGGGCTCCGTCCCCCTGACTTTTGAACGTTTACAAAAAATTTTCCACACAGCTTAGTGCAAACAACGGCATTTTACAAATATCGGAATAAGTATAATAGTATGTACCGGCGTCTATGGAAATGTACGGAGGTCTTCATAGGGGCTTTTATGGAGATTTTAATGAAGGCAATGGGGGCTCCGCGTACGCGATGTGCTTGAGATTGAGATTGTGCTTGAGATTGAGATCGAGATTGAAAACGAGAGTAAGAGTGAGAAAGAGGGAATTCACATGATGGAACTGGATCATCGCACTCTGCAATATATCATTGCCGTCGCGGAGGAGGGAAATATTTCCAAGGCGGCTCAAAAACTCTACCTCTCCCAGCCCTCTCTGAGCCACTGTATCCTGAAGCAGGAGCGAAAACTGGGCGTGACGCTTTTCGATCGCACCCGGCAGCCTCTGCGGCTCACCTACGCCGGGGAGCGCTTCGTCATGGCCGCCAGAAAAATCCTGAACGTCAGGGAAAAACTGGAAAGAGAAATGGAGGATATCGCAAAAGCCAGGAAGGGCAGGGTCGCCGTCGGGGTCACAAAAACGCACTCGGCGTACCTGCTGCCCCGCATCCTCCCCCGCTTCAGCGCCCTGTACCCGGACGTCGAAATCATCCTCGTCGAGGAGATCACGGCGTCGCTCGAATCCAGGCTGATAACGGACGGAGCGGAGATCGCCGTTCTCGTCGCGCCGGTGCAGAACGAACACATTTCCTGCGAACACCTGTACAACGAGAAAATTTTGCTGTGTCTTCCCGAAGGACATGCTCTAATCGAGCCCTTCAGCAGAGAGGGCGTCGATATCGCACTGTTGAGGGAAGAACCCTTCATTCTCTACAAAAAGGGAATGAGGGTCCGGAAAATCTCGGATACCCTGTTTGTCGAGGCGGGCATCCAGGCTCGGGCGATGCTGGAGTCGGAAACGGCGGAGACGATACTCAACCTCGTCTCCGCCGGAATGGGGTGCGCTTTTCTGCCGTCGTCGCTCGTCCTGTACCAGCCCGTCTCCCGGGTCAGGCACTTTACGATCGGCAATCCTCCATTGTCCTTCACCTGTGTCTTCGCCTGGAAACGTCAGAACTACCTCAGCCGAACAGCGCAGGACTTCATGGCGATCACTCGCGAAATCCTCCGCGAAAACCTTTAAAGCAACTCCCTGATCTGAAGAAAAATTGACGGGGAGGCTGCTTCAGTACGCCTTTGCGAAGATCGTCTTTCGTCCTTCCTTTCCGGTCATGATGCACCGGCCCGTCGAGGCGTCGGAGAGGGGAACGCAGCGGGGCGTGGCGCCGCCGGTTTCTTCTCTGAGGCGGCGTTCGTCCTCGACGTCCCCCGCGAAATAAGCCTCCACAAAACCGCCCTTTTCGTCGAGGATCGCCTTCAGCTCGTCATACGTGGAGGCAAAGAACGTGTTTGCCTCCCTGAAGGTTTTGGCCTTCGCGTAAAGCGAAACCTGAATATCCTCCAGAACCTTCAGGACGCCGGGGACGAGGGCCTCGTGCGCGATGTCGAACTTCTCGCCGGTATCGCGGCGCACGGCGCGGACCGTCCCGCCTCTCATGTCCTTTTCTCCCAGTTCGAGGCGCAGCGGCACGCCCCTTTGCAGGTGATGGAAAAATCGGTCGCCGGGCCTCAGATAAAATCGCGTGTCGACGACCGTGTCCAGTCCTCCCATGGCCTCGTTCAGGCGGTCCGAAAGCTCCCGGGCCTTCGGCAGCAGGACGTTCTCCAGCGCCTGTTCGTCCGTGCCGATGGGCAGCAGCACCGCCTTCGTCGGCGCGACGCGGGGCGGCAGCACGAGCCCGTCCTCGTCGGAATGCGTCATGATGAGGGCCCCGATCAGGCGCGTAGAGGCGCCCCAGCTCGTCGTCCAGCATTCTTCGAGATCCCCCGCTTTGTTCTGAAAGCGAATCTCGAACGCGCGCGCGAAATTTTGCCCCAGAAAGTGGCTGGTTCCCGCCTGCAGGGCCTTCTTATCGCTCATCATCGCCTCGCAGGAGTACGTGCTGACGGCCCCGGGGAAGCGCTCCCCCTGCGTCTTTTCCCCCCACACGACCGGCAGGGCCAGAACATCCTCCATGACCCGGCGATAAACTTCGAGCATACGGAGCGTCTCCTCGACGGCCTCCCCGGACGTCGCGTGGGCGGTGTGCCCCTCCTGCCACAGAAACTCCGACGTGCGCAAAAAGAGGCGCGTGCGCTTTTCCCAGCGCATGACGTTGCACCACTGGTTGATCAGGACCGGCAGGTCCCTCCAGGACTGAATCCATTTGCTGTACATGTGCCCGATGACCGTCTCCGACGTCGGACGGATCGCGAAGGGCTCCTCCAGCTTCTCCCCGCCCGCGTGCGTCACCATGGCGCATTCGGGGGCAAAGCCCTCCACGTGCTCGGCCTCCTTTTCGAGGAAGGAGTTGGGGATCAGGAGCGGAAAATAAGCGTTGACGTGTCCGGTGCGCCTGAACGCGTCGTCGAAATGCCGCTGCACGGATTCCCATATCGCGTAACCGGTGGGGCGGATCACCATGCATCCGCGCACCGGCGCATGGTCCGCCAGCTCCGCTGCCTTTATGACGTCGAGATACCACTGAGAATAATCCGTGTCGCGCGGGGTAATATTACGAGCCATGCTCTGTGAAAACCTCCATTTTATAATCTGTCGTGCAGGAATACTTCGGGGGGAGACGTTCCCCCCTGTGCCTGAACGTTTACGTTACGGCAGCGGATAATGCTCCCATATCGGAATGCCAAGGAAAAATCCCAGCTTGAAGTCCTCGGAGCCGTACATCACCGCCACCTTGACGTCGACGATATTGTTCGGAAGGTTGATGGAAAGCCCGACCTCCCACGGTGCGGCGACTTTGTTGTAGCTTTTGTCCATCGCGTAGCCGTAACTGGCGAAAATATCGGCGGCCACGATGCCCAGCATGCTCCGTTTCAGCACCCGCCGAAAGGCGATGTTGGCCCATACCATGCGCTCGGCCTCGATCGGTCTGCCGGCAACGGAGTAGAGTTCCTCCGCCGCCCCCAGGTACGCGGCGTGCCCCTCCCGGTTCGTGTCGCCCTCGGCGTAGCCGAAACGCAGGTAGGTGCGCCACATCTCGCCGACCCGAACGGGCTTGAACCAGGTCAGGCGATACAGCGCTTCCTCAAAATTCGGCCACCAGAAGTTGACCCGCCACGCCTGCCCCTCCGTCGGGTCCGCGGGGATATCCAGGGTATCGTATGCCGCGTAAAGAGACGGTCCCGCGTAATTCGATCCCTCGTTGCCGTCGACGTATTCCCAGGCCATCCCGACCCCCATGCGAACCCCGCCCAGGTGAAAGGCGTAGTTTCCACCCGCGGCGTAACGCTCCCAGTTCCGGCTTCCGTCGTTCGTGTTCATCTTCCACTTCTGCGCGGCCAGCGTCAGCTCCCAGGAGCTCAGGGGCTCGGGAGCGGCCAGGTAGGTCAGATCCAGGCCCCACTGTTCCCCCAGCCGAACGACGCCCCGCATGGAATCCAGCTCGCTGAAGATGCCTCTGGCCGTTCCCTTCAGGTACAGCCAGCGGTAGGGGTCCAGGTTGGTCGTGTATCCCGAGAGCCCCAGTTCCAGCTCGGCGCGCCTGCGGATGTCGAACACGAGAACCACGCCGTCCTTCCCCTCCTCGTGTTCGAGGCGATAGTCCACCGTGGCGATGTCGGGAGCGGCCATCAGGTGCTCCACGCTTTTCGCCACGTCCTCTCTGTCCAGCGGCCTGCCCACCCAGCGCAGAAATTGCCGGCGCAGCTGTCCGCTTATGGCATCCGGAAGCCCCTGAACGCGCACGTCGATCACGGAGGGAGAGAACTGCGGCGACTGTCTTTCGGGAGTCGACTGGGGTCCGCCGGCCGAGAGGGCCCTGATTTTTTCGATATTGTCAAGCGCGACGTCCCTGCCGCGGCGGATGATCGTGGCCGCCGAGCCGCTGTCCAGAAAGGAAAATTCCTGAACCGACGGGATCAGAACGAGATCCGCGTTCCGGGCCTCCTCCAGCGTGGTGCGCCGCATCACCACGGTCAGAGACTGGTCGAGCACGTCGATGAACGTGGTGAGGGGGCGATCCTTCGACGGAATATCCGAGACGTCGACGCCCAGTATCGGAGCGCCGGGAAAGAGGTCCCGCGCCGTGTCGACCGGGAGATTGGAGACCAGCCCTCCGTCGACCAGGATACGCCCGTTGATCTCCCAGGGCTCGAAAAGAGCGGGTATCGACATCGACGCCCGCATGGCGGACGGCAGGCTGCCCGAGCGCAGCACGACCTTCTCCCCCGTGTTGATGTCCGTCGCGATGGCCGCGTAGGGAATTGGGAGCTCACCGAAATCCGTTACGTCGACGTCCTGCATCAGCTGGGTATAATACTGAAAGAGCTTGTCGCCCGCCAGGATCCCCAGCGGCCCCGCCTGCTTGCCCTTTTTTTTGTAGGTAAGGGCCGAGATCGTGTTCATCTTAGCGCCTCGGTCATCGCCGGTAAAGACGAACATGGGCCCCGTGTTTTCCGAAAACAGAGCGGGAAGGTCCAGTCTGGTGATGATCTTTCGCAGTTCTCCGGCCCTGTAGCCGCTGGCGCTGAGGGCCCCTATCAGAGACCCGATGCTGGTTCCCACGATGCCGACGACGGGAATTCCCTGTTCCTCGAGAACCTCGATGACGCCGACATGTGCGAAACCGCGGGTGCCCCCGCCCGAGAGCACAAGCACAATGCCGCCTTCTGCGGCAAACGAGAACGACAGAAGCATTACAAGCGCCAAACACAAGATTTTTTTCACGCGTATCCCTCCCCGCGCCCGACAAATTCACCAAATAGCGCCTGCCATAAAAAAGCCACAAAAAATAAAGCGGCAGCCCCAAGGAACCACCGCCGTCTCACGCTATCGTCACCAGAATACCCCCGTCCTCTCAAAGCCCTGACCATGAAGACGGACACCGTTCGCCGGCGTTCTTCGACATTTACCCCTCTTAAAATCACTCCATCATATTTTATTCGGCATTAAAGGACAAAACGAGATAAAGCGTACCTGTGGGCTGTACCCCGAAAGGCAAAGTGAAACATTTGATGCCGGGAGCCTGATTGGGCACGTTCTGTATGTTTTCTCCCGCCAGAAGCTGGGGAGGGGTGACGTCCACACCCGGAAGCGCGGCCTGAATCAGGGCACGCCCGCTGACCATGTTGGAGAGTTCTCCCACAACGCTCATCGCTACGCCATCCCCGGTGTCGGGTTTGATCATTCCGCCCGACATGGCCGTAACGACGGCCTCGAAGCCCGCGTTGTCCAACATGATGATCACCGTTCCCTGCACGCCGCTGCCCACAATGCCTATGAGAGAAGCGGCGCACACGCTGGCCACCCTGACGCCCTGAGAGACCTGAGATTTGTTCAATATGACCTCGAGCCCAACCTCACGCCCCACAGAGATCAGGGACGAACCAAACATATTGACGAGAACAGCGAGTTTGTCCATATTGCCCATAGTATGACTACTCCCTTCCTGTCCGCCATTCACTCCCGGAAGTCGACGGCAGTACCCTCTGAAATTTAAAACATAATAACAGCTTCTCCTGCAAGCCGTCTAAAATTATTTCACTGCCGCGGAAATTTTTCGATGCCCCGAAGGGCTATTGCCCACGCCGCCATATCGTCCAAGACCCTCGGCGGAAGTCTCAGAAATCGGGGCAGACACCTCTGCCACAGAACGGGACGGTGCAGACGCCAGTAAAGATCTCTTGCCGCAAGCGTCGTGTTTCTTTCGTCCACCAGAACCGTCCTCAGGCCAAGCCACGCAAGCCGCTCCGCCGTTTGACGACTCCCTGTGCCGTTGCCCAACGCGACATATTCTATCGTTTTCCCGTCGGGAAGACCGGTCAAACGCTCGCATATCCAGCGACGAACGCCTTCTTCCCATTTCGAAGAGGGAGAAGCGAACACCGTCAAAAAAGAGCACAAATCGCCGACCGGAACTATCCCGGAAAAAAAAAGTTCTCCCCCCCCGGGAACCAGGGCCCAGCCCATCTTGTCCCGTCCCGGATCCAACCCGAGGATCATCGACGTTTCTCCTTTTCGACGGATCCCCATCGATCCAATAGCCACATCCACTGGTCCGGGTATTTCGCGACCCAATCGCTCAATATATTATTGCACATCTGAAGAGACTTTGCCATATTCGTTCCAAAGGGTTCGCCGTCTTCGTCGGGAAAATCGCTCAGGATTTTTTGCACCTGAATTGTGTGACGGTATCCGTCGGGGTTGCGCAGGGTCACCATCGGGACGATGGGAGCCCCAAATTTCCGGTGCATTTTGACGATGCCGATCGCCGTGCTCGCGGGTATCCCCAGAAAGGGGACGAGCAGCCCTTCCCTGCGGGCGTCCAGGTCCTGCAGGAAAAACAAAATTCCCCGTTCGCGGAGCGTCCGAAAGGCCTCTCTCAGGCCGGGGCCCCTGCTGGGAACAAGGTTGAATCCCGCGGCTTCGGAGCGTTCGCGTTCGATGAGGTCGTTGACGCCGCCCCTGTTCCTCTGCGGCGTATAAATGGGGGTCACGGGATACCCCTCGGCGACCAGCCGGGCGCCCGCCAGCTCCCAGTTCCCGAGGTGGGCCGTCATGACCAGCGCTCCTCTGCCCCGCGCCAGCGCCCCGTCGAGATATTCCTTTCCCTCGATCGAAATCAGGTCGCGCAGCCGCGGAAGAAGCTGCCTCATGCGGGCGAACTCGACCGCGGAACGTCCCATGCCGGCGTAAGAAGCCCGAACGATCTCCCGCGCCGGGGTGACTCCGACGCCAAGGGCCGCCACGCATCGCCGCTCGGCCCTGTCCACCCTGCGTTTGCTGAAAAGCCACAGAACGTTGCCCATGAATGCCCCGAAAATCAGGGCCGCTCCATGCGGCAGGGCCCTGACGAGACGAACCAGAAGGGGCAGGAGGTACTTCTCCGCCCAGGGTCCTCTTTTTTTCTCAGACGCCACGGCGCCCCACAAACTCCCCTGCGATTTCCTTACGTCTCTGTCAGCGTCGGATTCTATCTCTCCGAGAGCTCGAGCAGAATGCCCCCGCTGGCCGCGGGATGGATGAAGGCGATCTTCGCCCCGCCCGCCCCCCTGCGCGGCTTCTCGTCGATCAGGCGAACCCCCTGGGCCTTCAGCTCATCCAGCGCCTTCTGAAGGTCGGGCACGCGAATCGCCAGATGGTGAATGCCCTCGCCCTTCTTCTCGATAAACTTCGCCACGGGGCTGTCGTCCGCCGTGGGCTCCAGCAGCTCGATCTCCGAGTCCTTCAGGGGCAGAAAAGCCGTTTTGACCTTTTGCTCGGCAACCTCTTCGACCCCCGTGCATTTGATCCCCAGCGTGCTCTCCCAGAATTTCAACGAACTCTCCAGGTTCTTTACCGCAACCCCAATATGGTCAATTATCGTTGGATTCATCAATGGGTCTCCTCTTTTCGATTTTCTGTTCGCCCCGGAGGGCGGGACTTCTTCATATTGTACGTGCAAACTCCCCATCTTCGCAATGCGCAATCTGCACGGATGTTGCAGGCCGTACGCAATCCACAAAAGGCAATATGAACGCCTCCGGTCAACTTTCTGTATGCTTACTCCGATGTCGTTCCCGTCGATCATAGGGTACAATATCCGGTAGCAACATGAACAGCGGCGTAAACATTCAAGCCCGGGGGGGCAGGGCTCGTTCGTCTCGCTGCTCACTGGCCCCCCCCTGGAACCCCTGAAGCATTTCGCCAGTTTTTGCGCTGTTCGCGATTCGTCTGTTACAGTTTACCGCTTATTATATTATAAGGAGGAATTTTTATGCCGTTACTCACGTGCAAATTATGTGGAAAAGTCTTTACATCCGCCGGAGGCAGGACCTGTCCTGCGTGTCTGGATCGCCTCGACGCACTGTATCCGACGCTGCGCGAATTTCTTCGGGACAATCCAAAAGTCGGCTTCAACGTGGAAAGCCTTTCCGATACGCTCGGCATAGATATTCGGGACGTTCAGGCGCTGGTGGATATGGGATATCTCGACCGGGACCTGGGCAAAAGCGTCCAGAACCTGGACCTGGACAGACAAAAACTGGCGAAGGAATTCGAGGACTCCCTGAAACAGATGAAGGAAGCGACCGCCCGCCATGGGGCGCAGCACACGGCGTCCTACGGTCAGCAGCGTTACGGCGAAAAAAAGAAGCCATGACGTCTTCGCTTTAATGCAGCTTCAATTAATGCAGCCAATAATGGCCTTTTGATTTACACCTTAATCTTGAATGAACGGGGTCTCTTCGATGAATTTTATCCTGTTTCTGCAAATCGTTTTTTCCGCGCTTCTGGGCGCGTCGCTGGGGTCTTTTTTCAACGTGGTCGCGCACCGCAGCGTCGAGGGCAGGCCATGGTGGGGCAGGGCACGTTCCATATGCGAATCCTGCGGAAGGGAACTGACCCTGCCGGAGCTGATCCCTCTCGTTTCCTGGCCGGCCCAGAGGGGGCGGTGTCGGGGATGCAACGAGCGCATCTCTCCCCGATACTTCGTCGTCGAGGTCGTCGGCGCCGTTGCGGCGGGTCTTCTGGCGTGGAGATGGGGGTTTACCTGGGCGTTTTTCCTGTCCATGGCCGGGGCCTTCGGCCTGTTGCTGAACGCTCTGACCGATTACGAGGCGGGGGACGTCTTCGACATTTTCGCGCTGGTCATGGGAATCTGCGGGCTGCTGATCCGTCTTTTCGGAGGCAGAGACGCCGTCGTCGACGGACTGATCGGCGTCGCCCTCGGGTGGAGCCTCTTCGCCGTCATCATCCTTGTGAGCCGCGGGGGGATGGGATGGGGCGACGCCTGCTTCATGGGCGGCGCGGGGGCCATCTTCGGCTGGAAAATGACCCTGCTCGCCTTTTACCTGGGGATCATGGCCGGCGGCTTCGGAGTTTTCTGGCTGATGTTCCGCGGAAAGGTCAAATGGGGCCGAAAAGACTCCATTCATCTCGTCCCCTTCCTCGCCGTCGGCGGGTTTCTGACCCTGCTGTGGGGGCCCTGGCTCCTTTACCTTCTCGGAGAACATCTCGGCCGCCCCTTCCTCACCGACTGGCCCTTTTGATCAGCTCAGGCTTTTTAAAACCTTCCACAGAAAAGCGGTGCGCTCGCGGACATTGCCCCTGACGGCGGCGGAGATGACGGAAACGCCGTCGACGCCGCACCGCAGGACCTCCGGCAGATTTTCAGGGGTGATGCCTCCGATCGCTACCCGGGGAAGAGCGACGCTGTCCGCGATCTCGCGAACCCGGGGAGGCCCGATAACCTCCGCGTCGTCCTTCGACCCCGTCCCAAACACCGCTCCGATGCCGAGATAATCCGCCCCGTCCGCTTCGGCCTTCCGCGCCTCGTCCGGCGTGTGCGCCGACGCGCCGATAACGAAGGGGTGCGGCACCAGTCTGCGCGCCTCCGTCACCGGCAGGTCGCCCTGCCCGAGGTGCACCCCGTCCGCTCCGGAAAGGAGCGCCACGTCCAGCCGGTCGTTGACGATGAAAAGCACGTCCGCCTCCCGACAGACGGAGGCCATCGCCCCTGCAACGTCGAGCAGCGCCCTTCCGTCCATCTCCTTGTCCCGAAGCTGTATGGCCGTCGCTCCGCCCTCTATGGCCCGCTTTGCCTGCTCTTCGAGCGACAGAGGCGCGCCGATCCTTCGATCCGGAATGACGTAAAGCCGCAGCGCTTTCCTCAAATCCCATTCTTTCGGCTTCCATTTTTTCAAGTCCCACATCTCCTCTCGAAGCATTTTTCGACGCGGGGCGGGCCGTCCAGAAAATCCTCCGGCCGCAGGCGGTGCAGCTCGTCGATCAGCAGGGGGGGAAACGTGCCGCTGCCCGTGCATCGTTTTTCCGCGCGCTCCGAGGCAATGCCCATCGCCTCGAGCCCGCAGAGCGCTCCCAGGGGCGCGTCGCCGCAGGCCGCCGTCGCCGACAGGACGACGGTCCCCACGGCACAGCCGCTTCCGGAAAGAAACGGCAGGAGGGCGCTTCCGCCCGTAACGCGGACGATGGTCTCCCCATCGCTGAGATAATCCGCTTCCCCTGTCGCGCAGACCACGCATCCGAATTTTCGCGCCAGGCCGAGAACCCCCCGCTCCAGGTCCCCGGCGGACAGGGCATCGACGCCTTTTGTCGCCCCGCCGACCCCGGCCAGCAGGGAAATTTCCCCCGCGTTCCCCTTGAGGATCGAGAACGAACAGTCCTTCAGAAACCCATCGGTGCTTTCGGTACGGAAACGGGAAGCGCCGTAGCCCACGGGGTCGAGCAGGGTGAAACACCCGCGCGCGTTCGCCGCCTTCGTTCCCCGTCTCGCCACGGCGAGCGCGGCCTCCGTCGGCGTCCCCAGGTTGACCAGAAAACCCTGCGCCAGGGCGATCAGTTCCTCCGTTTCCTCCGGGTACTGCGACATGAGCGGCGATGCCCCCACCGCCAGACAGACGTTGGCCTGCAAGGCCGTCGCCACGGCGTTCGTGACGTGAAAAATCAGCGGCCTTTTCGCCGCTATCGCAGCCCAGGCATCCGCGAGATCTTTCGCGCCGCAATCCTTCAGCTTCATGAAATTCTCCTTTCCAGTCCAGTTTTTAAAAAAATTAACGGGGTCAGGGGACAAGTCCCCTGCGGGGTTTTTGCCGAGGGGCGGAGCCCCATGGTTTTTGCTTTTAAGTTTTCGACATTAATTTCAGACCGTTTCGGTAAAGGTCGTAAAAATGGTGCGTGGGGCCGTTTCCTTTGCCCAGGGGCAGGGCGTGCCGTATGGCGGTCGTCACGTATGCCTTCGCCCGCTCGACGGCCTGGACCATCTCCATGCCCAGCGCGAGGTTCGAGGCGATGGCCGACGAGTACGTGCAGCCCGTGCCGTGCGTGTTTTTGGTGTCGATGCGCGGCGCGTCGAGGTGGAGAAAGGACTTTCCGTCGAACAGGACGTCGAGGGCGCTTCCGGCGGCGTGCCCGCCCTTGACGAGAACGTTCCTGCAGCCCATGCGATAAATGCGCTCCGCGGCCCTCTCCATCCTCTCGACCTCGTTCGAGTCGGAACGGTCGCCCTCTTCCGATATTTTCATTCCCGAGATTTTTTCCGCCTCCGGGATATTCGGCGTCAGGACGTCCGCCAGAGGAATGATCGTCTCGATCAGCGCGTCTATGGCCTCCGGAGCCATCAACGGGCACCCGTTTTTGGCGTACATCACGGGATCCACGACGACGTTCCCCGGGCCGTACCGGAGCAGCCTGCCCGCCACCGCCCTCATGCCGGCGGACGTCGAAAGCATCCCGACCTTGACGGCGTCCACCTCGATATCCTCAAAAACGGCGTCGATCTGCTTTTCGATCATGTCCGGGGTGACGTCCTGAATATCGATGACCCGGCTGGTATTCTCCGCCACAACCGACACGACAACGCTCATCCCGAAGACCCCGTGGGCCGAAAAGGTCTTCAGATCCGCCTGAATCCCGGCCCCTCCGCTGCAGTCCGAACCGGCTATGCTCAGGACCTTCTTCGTCAAAAAATTTTCCGTCTCCTGTACCAACGTCAACGTCTCCTTTCAGGGGAATCAGGGCCCCGGCAAAACCCGCAAAAAACACAAAAAACGCGATCTCCCCAAAGGAAAACCGCGTTTTGTCGCTTTCGTCAACACCGTCTCCCTCCGCCGGCATTACCCGGATCAGGTTCAGGGGTCGAAGGACTTTCTCGATCTCAGTTCCTTCCTCTCAGCAGGACGCTCCCCCTCTGGTACACTAAATTAGATATAAACCTGCGGGTCAGACATGAACCTCCGTTCTCTCGGGCGGCAGGAGCAGCCACTCTCCCCAGTCGAAACGCAACAGGCCGCTGACGATATAGAGCACGAAGAGCGCCAGCGGCGCCGCTCCCTTCAGGAACGTGAAACACAGGGTGACGGCCCCCAGCAGCAGAACGCACTTCCTGCGGTCCGCGCTCTCGCGGGTCAGTTTCTTGAGGTTCGCGTAGGGCACGCTCGATACCATCAGAAGCCCCGTAAAGACGAGCACGGAGGCCATGAATACGGAGAACAGGGGAACGCGCGCCAGGAAGAACGACGCTACGAAAAGACCGCCCGCCGGGCTGGGGAGTCCCTGAAAGGGCCCGGGCACGTGCACCACGTTGAAACGTGCCAGACGAAGGGCGACGCAGAGCGCGAAGAAACACGCGATCACCCCGCCCAGAACGCCGCCGAATCCGTCCAGTGAGCCGACGTAGACCAGCATCGCCGGGGCCACGCCGAAGCTCACCAGATCCGCCAGGCTGTCGAACTCCAGACCGAACTGGGAGCCGCCGCCAAGGCTGCGCGCCACCTTGCCGTCGAGCCCGTCGAAAATCGCCGCGAAAAAGACCAGCCACGCCGCAGGGATAAAACGCCCGTGAAAAGCCAGCATAAGCGAAAACATGCCGCAAAAAAGGTTCCCGCTCGTCACCATGTTCGGCGCAATCTGCCGAAAAGAAAGCGGCTTCCTCTTTTTTCGTCCCGTTCTCACTTTAAAAAATTTCATTTTGACATCACTCCTAAAGGGGTTTTTCCTGCAAAAACTTTATCCCCAACTTTAATCAATAATTTTACCTCCGCAGGGAGATAAATGTCAACCTTGGACCCCAGTTTTATCATCCCGTAACGCTGCCCGCGGAGAAGTCTGTCGCCTTTATGGAGGCGGCAGACGATCCGCCGCGCCAGAAGCCCGGCGATCTGCACCAGAAGAACGGGGCCGCAGGGAGTCGCGAGGCCCACGTAATGGCGCTCGTTGACCTCGGAGGCCTTGGGGGCGAAGGCCGCGATTTTTTTGCCCGGGACGTACTCCAGATACTCGACCGTGCCCTCGCAGGGCGTCCGGTTGACGTGGACGCTGAAGGCGTTCATGAAGATGCCCGCCTTCACCGCCGGACCCGTGAACGGATGGGTTGCGTCCTCGATTTCGACGACCCTGCCGTCCGCTGGGGAAACCAGAACGTCCTCTTCCTCCGGCGGCGTGCGGTCGGGGTCGCGATAAAACCAGGCCGCGAAGCCGGCCGCCACGACCAGAACGGCCGAAGGCACGGGGGATACAAACGCGAAAAGCGCCGCGGCGAGGGCAAGATACGCGATCGTGGGAACTCCGTCCTTTGCAAATTTCAT